>JABWCQ010000017.1 GCA_013360195.1 bacterium | reverse complement strand
GTAAATCCGTTGTCGTAGAATTCGGTGTTCCTGATGGTTAGCTTGCTGGACTGCACCCAAAACAGCAGGGGCGATTCCCAGAGCGGCGCATAGCTTGTATCCGAACGAATAACGCACGAATCCAAGAGTACTTGAGCGGCACGAACCCTGAGTATTGAAGCTCTTTGCTTCATGCCGCAGTGAGTGAACGTACAGTTTACAATTCGCGCTTGGGCGTTCCGGACAGCGATTGCGCCGCCAAATCCTGCCGAACACGTGTCAAACCGGCAATGCTCAATGATGGCATTCTGTCCCGCAATCCGGATTGCACCGCCTTCTTCATTGAAATGCGCGGATGCGTTGGCAAACCGGATTCCGGAAATCTTTACCCACGGCTGCGGTCCGCCCTCATCGGCGCTGGTCGCACAGCGCAGTGTGTCGTCGCCGTTATTCACGCCGCGCCAAACACAGGAGTCAATCAGCACGGTATCACCGGATAATAAAAACGGTCCCGCAATAGTCAAACCTTGCGACGGAATTTCGACGGACTCATTGTATGCCCCGCGAGCAAGAAGAATCGTGTCGCCTTGCAGCGCCGCGTCTATTGCAGACTGAATATTCTGGTATTGATCCGGAACATGCCGGATGCTTGCAAAACATGCGCAGCTTGCCGACAGCAGAAGAAGACAGGGCAACCCTTTGGCTATCAGCAAACTCAATTGGGCTGACATTGCGGCGGACATGAAGCTGCGGTTACACTGGTGTAGAAATAGACTTTACCGTTTCCGGCCGAGCAATCCCCTTCGCATGCCGTACACCAGACTTTGTATCGAATGGTCATCGGCCCTTCCATTGCATGCCCAACTGTGGTTGCATCGGAACCGCATCCGCAAAAGTTTTGGTTGATATTCCAAAGTTCAGTTTCAACACCATTCTCAACTTTGAAACACTTGATCCTCACCGCTTTTGAGGTGGGTGAGTCATACAGAAAGTAGGTTTTGCTGATCTGTTGCCCAGAAGCAATCGTGTAATCCACGGAAGACCATGTCGCACCGCCGGTGTCATTGCAGCAGACATCCGTGACGTGCCGAGACTTGCGCGGCAAGGATCCCCGTCAACATCAAGACCCAAAATGTGTTCTTCATGCTCTTGCTCCTCAATGTGTTACCTCCGGCGTCGTGCGCGCAGGGTAACAACAATATAATATATGCCCCCCCCCTATTTGTCAAGACCTATGTTACAAAGTCACAAAGTTTTCTTGACCCGCTAAGTTGCGCAAAAACAGTTGGGTGTTTCTTAAGTGTGAACTCATTTACGCACTCTTTCTGGACAATTGAGGCGAGCCAAATGGCTCGCCTTGTGTGCATTTTGCAGAATGCCTTGAACGCGCTATTTCATGTAGAGCAACTTCACCGTTGAGCTGATTCTCTTCTCTCCGGCCAACCGCGCAAAATAGATTCCGCTCGCTTGAGACTTTGGCTGCCAATCTCGAATGTGCACACCTTTGTTCATTCTGCCGCTAAAAACCGTTTCAACGCGCCGGCCGGTTAAATCAAAAATATCAAGTGTTATCTCCATATCGTGCAACAGTACAAACTCAATCGTGACTGTGCTGTTGAAGGGATTGGGGTAGGCATTGCCGATGAAGGTTGCAGGAATCTCAACCGGTTCACGTGGCTCCGGTGCCGCAGAGAAAAAGCTTGTGTCTTCTTCCCATGGTTCGTAAACGAGACGATACGATACAGTATCTCCTTGGCCAAATGGATTTCTCACGGAATCATACGGGCCGGACTCGTGTCCCCAGAAATTATTCTGCACATACCCTTGCACTTGACCACCGCCCTGATAGGCCGCGTAACCGACATTTCCCATGAACACGTTGTGCTTCACTTCATCCGGCCCGGGACCGTGGATGCCTTGAATCTGACCGGAAAACGGCGCCGAACCCGAGTACAAACCATTCTGAACAATGTAGTTTCCCGCAACTTCCCGCGTATCAGAGTTGTCTCCATAAATTGTTCCAAACGAAGTGTGACCACCTTGAATTTCCTGAATCAGGTTATGTTTCACTCGAGTTGTGTGATCCGAAGAAGTGTCCAGTGCAAACACGCCGTGCATTAACGCCCTGAAGTACGGTTCAAATCTTTCAAAAACGTTTCCAACTGCTTGAAACTCTGTCAGCGAATCAAAAGAGCCCTGTCCATACAAGCTTTGAGTGAGAATGTTGTCATGAAAGTGGCAACTGTCGAGTCGAAGATACTTAATAGGCTGACCGCCATCTGCGATCATCACCTCTATGTGGTTGTCATAGGCTTCACAGTTCACAATCTCAACAGAATCTGGAGGCTTTGATCCATAGACGAACGTGCCGCCCCATTCATAGTGACTGTATCCGAGATCTCGAAAGATCGAGTTCCTAACAATTAGTTTGCTTCGCTGGACCCAGAAAAGTAAGGGCGAGTCGAATATTCCAGAATAGGCAGTGTCACTTTCAATGATGCATGAGTCAATTAGCGCAGTTCCTGCTCGAAGCCTGAGTACAGATGCAAGCTGAATTTGACCGCAATGGGAAAACCTGCAATGGCGCATGGTCAATTGACCTTGACGCACAGCAAGTGCTCCTCCGAAACCCGCGTAGCACGAGTCAAAATGACAATGCTCAATTGTAGCGTTTTGTTGAAAGATTCGAATTGCGCCGCCTTCGTCTGTGGCATAAGTGCCTGAGTTTGCAAATCGAATTCCGACAATTCTGACAAATGGAGCGTTACCATTTGTTCCGTCACTGTGCAGACAGCGGAGCGTGTCATCACCGTTGTTAACACCAACCCATGTGCAATTGCCTATGTCAGTGGTATCTCCGGAAAGCAAGAACCTGCCGGCGATAGTCAAATCGCGGGCAGGCGCTTCTACAGATTCAACAAATCTGCCAGTATCGAGTAAGACTGTATCATGAACTTGCGCAGCGTCAATTGCCAACTGTATAAACGGAGCATCTTGGGGAACTCGAATGATTGCAGCCGAGACCTCCAAGCCAACACAGGCAAGCAGGGCAATACAGCACCGAAGTGTGCACATCACTAGTTTGGTTGGCACTGCGGGGGACAACTTGCCGCTGTTGCGCTTGTGTAAAAATAGACCTTTGACTGTCCGCCACTGCAATTATAGCCTGGACAAGCCGTACGGTACATCCTCATCCTAATTGTTTGCCCACCGGAAATCGTGTGACCATCTGTTGTTGCCGTCGAGCCACATCCGCAAAATGTCTGATTGATTGTCCACCTTCTTGTTCCTGTGGAACCGTCTCCATTCACATTGAAACAATCTACTCGCACTCCATCTGTAGTCGGACTGTCGTAGTGAATATAAGTTTTTGTAATCTGCTGTCCTGTCGGAATTGCGTAGTCCACACTGTCCCATGTACTGCAAGTTGTGTTGGTAATGCTTACACACATACTCGCTTCCGTTTGCGCCGAAACTTGCGCGGCAAGAATCCCCGTCAACATCAAGACCCAAAATGTGTTCTTCATGCTCTTGCTCCTCAAATTGTTACCTCCGGCGTCGTGCGCGCAGGGTAACAACAATATAATATATGCCCCCCCCTATTTGTCAAGGGTCTGTAACATTGTTACATAATACCGATGTGGTCACTGCCAAGTTACTACACAATAAGAAGTAATGCCCGTAGAGGTGCGAATTGAATTTCACACTCTGGTGACGTAATACAAACGAGGCGAACCGCTTGGTTCGCCTATTCTATTATCGACTTGTAGCAGCAGGTCTTGTCCGACGGCTTTATTCAAACACCGGTTCAACGCGATAAAACTCTTGCGCGGCTCCGGCCCACGGCGTCAGTACCATTGTCGTATCAGTAGTGACATATACTTCACCGTAAGAGCAAAGATCGCCGCTGTATTCAAGATTGCGGCAAACACGGTAGCATATTGCAGTGGGATACGATTGCCAGCGAAGCAGCACCTCGCCTCCTAACGCAATCGCAACTGTGAGATCAACACGAGGATAAGGCATCGAATATATCCTGACGGTCTGCGCATTCTGAGCTGAGGTCCATGTTACAATCTTGCTGGCACAATCTTCCGTATCGAGGATCCTGACAATATATCGCGGGACCGAGATGGTGGAATCCAAGAGGCTTCCATCATCCGGACTATAGAGCTTCAGCTTGTCATAGGCCACATAGCCAATGATCTCACCGATTCCAGGGTTATTGCATAGTGTGAAGTGTGGTATGAACTGATTACTTTCCCATCGTTCATCCAAAGTATTCAGGTCATAACACCTTGCGCCGTTTCCGATCTGGCCGTCCGTATAAACACGTGCTGCAACAGCAAATCGCTGTTCGCCGTCTGTCGTAGTTGCAGCAGCCAAGTTGCGATTGTCCGTGCAATCGTAGACATATCCTGTGTCGGGATTGTAATCTACCCACTGATAGCAGATCGTGTCAATTGAATGACTCTCTTCGACCACCGAGCCGACCAATGCAAGCCCCGCACTCACATTCCAATCGTACGGTGGGTCATCGTCATCATAGATGATGTGTTTGTGTCCTGCAACGCCAGCCTTAAAATCAGCTTCGTCGTTGAAAGGACGAATGCCATGAACATTGGGTTGATTGTATACTGCCTCAAAAGGCGAGACTGTAAACATGAACGAGCGTGCATAGTCGTATGACGAATTAGTTCCGGTATTGTCGCAGTATGCTTGTCGATTCGTGGAAAGCAGAATTCGCTGGCTTCGTGCGGGCAGCGGTGGCCATACGCTTAGTTCTGTCGGTGCCAGCCCTGACTCGAGGCTGTTGCACCATGCCTCATTGTTGTAGTGGATGCACTCGGATTCTCCGGTGACAGAATTCATCACGACAACTGTTCGATTGCCCGCTGACCACGGAGCAACTCCGCCGACAAGAACGAATAGTAGATCACCTTGCTCATCTTTCGCAAGTGCCAACTTCTCTATGACAGAGGTATGCCCTCCCTCTCCATTAGTACTGCAAATGGTGTCATCTATGAAAAGCGTATCGGTGCCTTCTCCAAGCCTAGTTTCATAGACGATCTGCCTGTTTGCCCATCCCCCGATGACCGCCGCCCACCCATATGTCGAATCACCCATCCAATGCTGGACGTCCCATGCGCCGGTTCCGGGAGGAAGCTCAAACTCGGCAATCAGTTCAAGCGGAATCTCCGCCCGCGCCAGAAGAGCCGAAAAAAGTATGGCCAGAATAACTTTCATGCCTATAAGTTAACCTCAAAAACCCGCAAAAGCAAGAGAGTTTTGCCCCAAAACAATCAAGGCGGCCCCAAAGAGCCGCCTTGCCGAACAATCTTGAATGAAGAATCTATTTCGACGGCTGCATGCCGAGTAACTCCACATCGAAAATCAGCGTCGCGTTGGGCGGTATTACGCCGGGGTAGCCGCGGTCTCCATAGGCCAGCTTGCCGGGGATGATGAATTGAGTCTTGCCGCCTTGCTTCATCAGTGCGACGCCCTCATCCCATCCGGCGATAACACGCTTTTGGCCGAGCGGGAACTCGAACGGGGTGCCGCGGTCCAGCGAGCTGTCAAACTTCTTTCCATCAGGGAACCAGCCCGAATAATGGACCTGCACAATGTCGCCCGGCTTGGGGCTTGGCCCCGTGCCGGGAATCAGAACGACATATTGCAGTCCGGAGGCGGTGGTAATCGTGTCGCCGGGCACCTTCCACATGCTCGGACCGGCTGGCTTTTCATTGGAGGTTGGGGTCTCATTCTTCACGGGTTCGGTCTTCGGGGTTTCATTTTGGGTGGTTTTCACGGCCTCTACGGGCTTATTGCCGCCGCCGCAGCCAAGGGTGCAGACGAGCGCCAGAAACAGGCAGGATCGCAGGATGTTCATGGAAGTTCTCTCTTAGTGTTGACCGACTCGAGGTGGCCTTGTTTTTAAGTCTGTTTTCCCGTAATATAAGAAAGCATCCCTATGGGTGCAACTCATCGTAAGTAATTATTCATGAAAGGCTCGCGGGCCATGAATTCGTGCCGTACCATACTGGAAATTAACACCCGGCTATGGCTTAGACAGCTCGGAAACGGGACACCCATCACACTCTCGGATGTTGCGGGCGAACATTTTGACCGCTGGAAGTCCCGGGCTGTTGATGCCGTTTGGCTGATGGGGATCTGGACACCAAGCTCCGCATCCCGACAGATCGCGCTGGTCCATGAGGGGTTGCGCAAGGACTATAGTGAAGTACTTCCCGATTGGAATGAAGACGATGTCACTGCCTCACCTTATGCTATTGTCTCCTACGATGTCAATCCGGAGTTGGGCGGAGAAGAAGGATTAGCCAAGTTCCGTGAGAATCTTCACGCACGCGGAATGAAACTGATTCTGGATTTTGTTCCCAGTCACACGGCACGCGATCATCCGTGGACGGAGTCTCATCCCGAGTATTATGTGCAGGGGACGGAAGAGGATCTCGCTCGCGATCCGGACTCGTGGTTTCACGTAGAAACCGTGCACGGCCCGAAGGTTCTCGCCCATGGTCGCGATCCATACTTTCCCGCATGGTCGGACACCGCTCAGCCGGACATGCGCAAGCTTGACACGCAGATTGCGGTACTTGGCGAGCTGCAAAAGGTTGCCGCCAGGTGTGACGGCGTTCGCTGTGACATGGCGATGCTGATTTTGTCGCATGTGTTCACAAAGACCTGGGGCGGAGACATGCGCGAGTTCTGGCCGGGCGCGATTCGTCTTGTGCGCGAGAAGAAGAAGGATTTCCTCTTCATCGCCGAAGTCTATTGGGGACTCGACCCCGAGCTGCACGAGATGGGCTTTGATTACACCTATGACAAAGATCCGCTTGACTGGGCGGTCGGACCGACGGGGCTCTCGCGGGTGCAGTTCGATTATGATGAAGAGAAACATCGCCGCCGATTGCGTTTTCTGGAGAATCACGACGAGAAGCGGATCGCATCGCGTCTCTCCTTTCCGATGCACCGCGCCGCCGCGACGTGGATATTCACGCTGCCCTCAGCTAATCTGTTCTATCAAGGGCAATTCATGGGAACGCAGCTGAAGGCTCCCGTGCAGCTGTTGCGAATGCCGAAAGAGGAACCGAATCAGCAGATTTCGGAATTCTACGACGCGCTGATGAAGGTCATCGGCCATGACGCCAAACGACTCGGTCAATGGGCCTATCTTCATCCGCGGCAGGCATGGCAGGGCAACGAAACGTTTTGGCAGGTATTAGCGCAGGCGTGGGATGATGACGACAAACATCTTCGCATATTCGTGAATTGGGCGGACTACCGCACGCAGTGCTGGGTGGATTTGCATTTCGGCAACTTGCAGGGCAAGGAGGTCGTGCTGCGCGACATGCTGTCCGACAAAGTTTATATTCGGGACGGCGTGGAAGTGATGATGCGCGGCATCTATCTCGATATGGAGCCGTGGGAAGTGCATGCGTTCGACTGCGAAGTGCGCGACGCCGCGGCGGTGACGAACGAAGACTCAGAGGAAGAAATTCCGGCGATGCTGCGCGACGCGCAGAACCGGGAACACAAGAAATAGCAACCGGACACAATTACATGATACTGGTAACCGGAGCGGCGGGATTCATTGGCAGCGCGGTCGTCTGGTCGCTGAACCAGCGCGGCATAACTGATTTGATTCTCGCCGACAGTTTTGGAAAGACGGACAAGTGGAAAAACCTGCGCGGTCTCAAGTTCACGGAGTTCGTGGACCGCGGAGATTTGTTTGACGCGCTGGAGACTGCGGAGTGGGCAAAGGACATTAAAGCCGTTGTTCACATGGGCGCATGCGCCGACACGACGCAGGCCGACGTGGATTTCCTGATGACGTGGAACTACGAATATTCGCGGATTCTCTGCGAGTGGTCGCTGGCCAACAACGCGCGCTTCATCTACGCATCGTCCGCCGCCGTTTATGGAGACGGCGCGCTTGGGTTTTCCGACAAGGATGAGTTGACACCCAAACTGCGCCCGCTAAACGCCTACGGCTTCTCCAAGTGGCTGTTTGATATGTGGGTTCTTGAGCACAAGCTGCAGGACAAAGTCGCGGGCTTGCGCTTCTTCAACGTGTTCGGCCCCAACGAATATCACAAAGCGCGCATGGCCAGTGTCATCTTGCATGCCTATCCGCAGGCGCGTGATACCAACAAAGTCCGTTTGTTTGAATCGCACCGCAGTGATTTCAAACACGGTGAGCAGCGCCGCGATTTCATACACATTGCCGAAGTGTTAACCGGAATAAAATTCCTGCTTGACAAACCAACCGTCAACGGCATCTTCAATTTAGGCACCGGCACACCGCACACCTACAATCAGCTCGCGGAAAACGTCTTCAAAGCGCTCGGCAAAAGAACAAACATCGAATATTTCCCGATGCCTGAAGATCTGCGCAACCGCTATCAATATGAAACCTGCGCCGACATGACCAAGTTCTACGCCGCAGGCCTGCCCAAATTCACCGACCGTTTTGGTGAATTCGTGCAAAGCTATGTCCGCGATTACATGGACAAAGGCGGGAAATATTTGGCGGATGTGTAATTGTCTCTTCTTGTGCTTCCACTATCGTCTCTCCACAATCTAAGTATTTGCTGATCTGTCGTTGAATTCTAATAATCTTTGTTCTCTTCTTTCCCGTTGCTCTTGACAAACGGGGGGCAGTAGTATATTGTAGGTACATTGGTAATTTCGCCGGAGGAATATTGCTACTCACCTCAAACAGGGGAAACAGAAATGAAAAGCACATTTTTGGTCGGAATGATTCTGGCGTTATGGACGTTCATTGCTTTTGCGCAATGCAGTTGGTGCGTGACAGCGTCAGACAATGTTTGTTGTGACGATAACTATGGAACGGCAGTAACCTGCACACTTCCCTGCAATACCAGTTCTATTTACATTCAGTATGAGGTTGCGACCAATAATCGCATCGAGTTTATCATCGCGGACGTATCCGGCGGTGGTTATTCTGAGCTGGTTCACGGAAACGATAATGATGGAGAAAATTGCGGCTGCAAGAGATACTTGGTATATAACTCTCCTGTCAATGCAGGGCACGAACTGTCGTTCAGGGTGAAGTGTCGTGATTGTGAGGACGATTGCGACAATGGCAGCGAAAGTGTGAAATTCTTTACACCCTCTGGCAATACCTGCGCCGCGAACTGCGACGGCAGCTGAGACAGGACGGATGTTTGTCCACTTGCTTTGTTGGCTGACTCTGACAATCACCCCGTCCTTCGGGGCGGTGTGGTTTGTTCCGGACGACTTTGCCACTCCACAGGCAGCGCTGGACAATAGCTCATCCGAAGACACGGTTGTCTTGCGCGATGGTACATACCTGGGTCCAATCATGCTGCCTCAGCATAGTATCACATTGGGCAGTGAATCTATTCTCGATGAAGATACTGTTCACATTGCAGCATGCAGAGTCATTCCGGATTCTGGCGCGATGACGAGACGCTGTCTCGACACACCGGAGGAGGCTGTTGACAGCGTATATGTTCGCATCATTGGTTTGACAATCGCCGACGCGAGATGCACGGGAAACGATTCATGGGGCGGTGGACTCCGACTGCGTTATCGAACGGCGTACGTTTCAGATTGTGTTTTTGAAGAATGTTTGGCAACTCGTGGCGGAGCAACATATCTCGAACAATCCGAGGCCTACTTTTCAAGTTGCACATTCAGATTAAATGACGCGCTGTCTTCGGGTCGTGTGCTCCGTGGGTTACAATCAACGGTTGTATTTGCGAACTGTGATGTTGGCCCGAGCGGTTACTTGGCTGACGATCCATCCACAGAAGCAGAGTTCGTCCTTGATGACTGCGAGTTCAAATTCCTTCACGGCCGAATTCACGGTTTAGGAACAAGCGCGCAAGGTCGAGTCACTGCATTGTCGCTGATAGATCGCTCTCTTTGCGATTCTATAGTTTTCAGAAACTGTACGATTGACAGCAATGCTTTTTCGCAGTTTTTTTCGGGTGGGAGTCACGGCGGGATGCGAAATCTCTTGCTGGATTCATGTCGTATTATTGGCAATACTGTTGCCTATGGATTTCTTGTCGCAAGCGATTTCGATTCGCTGCGTCGCGTGGTCATTACTCGCTGCGCGTTTGAAGGCAACCGCAGACCCGGCCCGCAGTTTGGCGGCGCGGGATTGCTGACTTTTGACGGCACCTGCGATGACGCGTCCTGCGACAGTCTTTTGCTCGCAGATTGTCGCTTTCACGATAATGAAGGGGGTGCATTCTCGTGTGTACAGGTGAATGGGGACGCTGATCCCGCCGCATTTCGTTTGCGCCGCAATTCGTTCACTGCGAATCGAAATTTCAACGTGACATCTCCTCCCGGGGGAGCCGTCTTTACATCTTCTCTTGATTCGGGGATCTTTGAGCGCAATGCCTTTCACGGCAATATCGGTCATGCCTTTGACACGTGGGAATTCGGTGCAACAGGTCATGCCGTATTGAGTTGGTGGGGCGATGCCACAGGACCATACGAGCCGGTCAGTAATCCGACAAGTCTTGGCGACACTACTGATCAGCATACCGTTTACGATCCATGGTTGCTGTCTGAGGAACAAATATTCGATTCGGTGGCCGAAGCAGGCAACTATTTGCCGTCGCCAACTTTGCCATTTTTGACCAATGCCTATCCCAACCCCTTTAACTCATCCGTAACAATTGAATTTGTTCTCTCGAAAGATCAAGATATCGCTCTTGAAGTTTTCGATTTAATTGGTCGGCGCGTGGAAACGATTTGCAATGGTCGAATGAGGAAAGGAGTACATGTTCGCAATTGGATTCCGAACGGAAAAGCAAGCGGGATTTACTTTGCGAAACTTTCCGGCGATGACATCGCTTCGACAGTGAAAATGTTGTACTTGAAATAAGAACACGCATTGAGTAAATACGAAACGGGGCGCCCCTCTCTGGAGCCGCCCCGTTTCTCTTTTGTCAAGGCAGATGGCGTTCCGTTACTTGATCGCCGAGCGGGGATTAAGCGTAGCGTTTCCCCGCCGGAATCTGGTTACTTAATTAAGACAACCTTTTGCAAACTGGTTTTGCCCAGCGCATCGAGTCTCACGAAATACACACCGGTCGGCAAAGCGCTCTTGGAATTCTCAGCATTCCAGGTAATGGTGTGCTCACCGGCTTCATAACGTCCTTCGAGAATCGTGTTCACTTCCTGTCCCATCACGTTGAATGCACGCAGCGTGACAGTCGCGGCTTCAGGCAGAATGAAGGTCAGATTCGTGCTCGGGTTGAACGGATTCGGATAAGCAGGTTTCAGTCCGAAATCATTCGGCACAACCGCCGAGTTAATCTCATTGGTTTGACCGAATCCAATCATGTTGTTCTCGCTGTCCCGCAGCTCATAGCGAACGCGTATGGCCGGCGCTTCGCCTTCCGGCAGCGCAAGCTCAAAGCTCGCCAGCGTTCCGCTGCCGCTGATTCCCGGCACATCACGGCTCAAGCGGCCGATGTTGATGTCCGCGTAGGCGCCGTCGTGATGCGCAAGGAAAATCGTCTGCGCGTTGCGCCGCAGCAAATCACCTTCGCTCACATTCACAATCATCGCGTGCGGCGTCAGAACGTCCACCACGAGATGTGCGGTTGTTAAGCTGTTCGCATCCGTTTCGATGCTCACTTTTGTCACACCGTTCATCGTCGAATACGCGATGCGCAGATGTCCCGTATCGTCAAGCGATAGCAAGCCGTTGTCACGCGGTGCGCTCGAATTGCCCGACTGGCTGTTGTACCATGTGTACATCGTGGACAGCGAAAGCAGGTCAAACGCGTCAAGACGTCCGTCCGGATTGGCGACCAGATTCGGCACCTCCGAACCGATGTACGGACCGATATCCGCAATCGGATCAAAGTTCATTCCGTCACCGTTCCAGCCCTGCGTGAACACATTCACGTCGGCAAAATTAATCTGACCGTCCGGCTCAGGCACCATGTTCGGAGCGCTGCCCGGAGAGCCGCTCGTCGTTGCGATGTCCGCCAGTCGTCCCGCACGCACCGTCAAACCGTTGCGCTGTCCGTTCGCCAGCGGAATGTTGCCCACACTCCTCAAGTCCGTCGTATTGGCAAAGCTGATGGCGCCCGAAGACGGCAATGTGACGGTCGTCAGAGCTTGCACGGTGATAGTGGCGACGTTGCGCGAGCCGTTCGCCGACAATCCGTCATTGTCACCGACCATAGAGGCGTTGATTTCAAATGTGCCGGCGCTGTTGTTCACGTCCGTCAGGAAGACCGTGTTCGTGAAACGCTCGCCGCTCCACAGATTTCCTTCACTGATATTCAGAATTTGTATCATGGTCGCCGGGAAAGTGCACGACGCGCGCACGGACACCAGCGAGTCAGGATTGCTCATGGTAAGGCGAATTGTGCGCACGGCACCCGGCTGCAGCAGCAAATAGCCGTCACCGTCCAGCGCGTCCACAAGCGAAAGCGCCGACGAAACATTCGTGCTGTCCGTTCCGTCCGTGCTGTCACCGCCGATTTCTACGAGCCAATCGCGCTGCACTATCTTTACCACTTGGTCACGATCTGCATCAGCGGCCAGAATCACCAATCCGCTGTCTTCGGCCATGACGCCAAGCCCCATCGGATTGACAAACTGATTCAAGCCGTTGCCGTTGCTTCCTGCTTCGGCGAAGAACACCGGCGCACCGTTGCCGCCCGAGCCTGTCGCTTCAGTATCCTTGTAGATTACCACTCGGTCATTGCCGTTGTCGCTGACCACGAGATATACCTCATCGTTCAGCGTGATGACTTCAATGTCCTGCGGCGCGCTGAGCAAATCGGTTGCACTGCTTGCGCGTGACCACGCCACCTTGCTGCTCGTCCACGACTCCGGATTCAAACTTGAATTCGGAGTGTAAGCGAATTTCTGCAGCCGGTCGTTTCCCGTGTCGCACACATAGACGTCATACACACCGAGATTGTCGTTATAGGCCGCCGCGACACCGCGCGGATAGGAAAGCTGACCGGACGCCGAACCCAGCGTGCCGAATTCCGCCTCGTCAACCGATTCTTCATACATCACGCGAATGAACACACCCGCATCGGGAATCGCACCGTGCGCGCCGTCACCGAAGCGCAGCTCTCTCGTATAGCGGTTAATCTCACAATAGCGGTCGCCCGGACCTGCAATCAGAAGATCCTCGACAATCGTCCACGGTGTGTTGTCCGTGCTCGCCCAGACGGTGAACGTCTCTTCGCCGCCGATGGTCGCCAGTTTGAACGTCTGTCCGGGCGTGCCGTCGGATTGACCGGGCACATCCCAGCGCGTATCGCCCGCAAAGCAATTGTCAATATTGTCATACGCGCGAATTACCTTTACGCGGTGATTATCCGTATCGGTGACAAACAGAATGTCATTCTTCTCCGCCGGAGTGCCGTCAAGTTCGTAGTAATCTCCCACATTGAAATTCGTCGCGTCTACGTCATCCGTGGAGGACACGAAGTCCGTCGTATTGGTAATCGTGAACGACAGCCCGGGAATGCCAGAAACGTCCGCCACGCCGTGCGTCCAAACGCGCCACGCCTGAATTTCCGCTAACGTCGTTTGATCGGTAATCGAGATAATGCCGTCGATGGTTTTGAATAAACCGCGCGGCGATCCTCCGCCAAGCGTTGTGTAGGCTTTCGCACAGGCAAAAAACGGCGCCACCTGTCCCGCAATCGTCGGGCAGGCCAGGCGCGGTTCATTGGCGTAAACCGTTGCCACGGCGCCCTCTTCGAGAATTTCCCGTCCCGTCGTCGTGGTCAATGGCGACCACGTTGTCATGGCGCTGGTGTATTTCTTGTAGCGCAACCCTTCCTGATCCACCGTCGTGCCATACGCATACAGCACGTGGATATCGTTATTGCCGTCAACAGCAACACTGAATGCCAGCGGAGCGACATCATCACCGGTTGTAATGACCGTGCCCGCACCGGACGTGAAATTGCCGTCCACATCGCCGATGCTGTTATAGCGCAATTGTGCCTGATCCGTGCCGTAAGTTTCCGTGCCTGTTCCGGCCCAGAACACCCACACCGCGTCATCAACCAGCACAATCTGCGGAAGCGGGAATGCTTCACCGCGTCCGCCTCCGTCTGATACAAAGCCAGCCGCAGTCGTCACCGGATCGGGTGTTCCCGCCGTGAAACCGCCCGATTCATAACTTCCCCACACCGAGCCATTGAAGAGCATGTAACTGATGTCCGCAGGAGCGGCGGCATCCGAGACATAGGCCATATAAACGCGGCCAACATTATCCATCACTGCATGCGGTGCCGAAAATCCCGTCCCTGATCCGTTCGCAACAAGCGTCGCTGCACCCCATGAGCCGCTGTACACGCGATAGTAAACATCATCGTCACCCGCCCAAATCAGGAACACGTTGTCCGACGGATCAACCAGCAAGTTGCAGTAACGGTTATCCGCCACCGTGGACGGTGTCAACGCCGTCGTCAACTCGACTCCTGCCGACCAGCTCAAGCCATCAGCGGAAATCGAATGATAGATATGACGGTCGCCGCTGCCGTTCACTGCTTCATAGACGACGTGCAATACGCCGGTGCTCTCGACTGCGATGCGCGGACGCGCATGCACTCCCGTCAATGTCGCCGGGGAAATCGTCTGCGGAGCTGACCACGTTTCGCCGTAATCGTCGCTGTAGGAGTATGCCGTGCCCGGATCGTCATTGTCCGAGGTCATGACCATATGCAGGCGGCCGCGAGTCGCGTCCCAGATAAGATCAACTTCGTCCACATCCGGAGCAGCGGAACCGTTCATGGTTGTCGCGGTGTCAAAAGCAAACGTGATACGATAGTCATGACCGAGATAGGTATTCTGATTGGTGATGCTTTCGCTCAGCGTCGTGTTTGCGACACCTGACGGAGTACCTTCGGCCACTGCGCCGTCGGTGTTCGTGCCAAGGTCAACAACTTCCACGTCGTAAGGACGTCCCATCATGCCCGGATAGGTATCCACATGAGAAAACACTCCGCCCGTTCCGATAGCCGTCAGGTCGTAACTTGCCAGCGTGCCATTGCCGCCGGTCAGCGCATTGACCAAATACAAATCGGCTACCGCGCCGACTCGCGCTGAAGAGTTGAGCGCCAACGATGTCAAATCCGTCATCGCCGGATCGGTCGCGGACGACGCCTCATTGAGCTGCAGCGGAATATCCGTCGGAGCAGATTGATAAAGCACATAGTCGATCTCACCGACTCCCGATGTGCCGGGCGGAATCGCGTAGGCGTATTCCACTCGCACGCTGTCCAGCGCGTTCAAATCCCAGCCAAGCGGCAGCGTCGCCACTCCGCCCGTGTTCGGCACACCGCCATACACCATCGTGTACACGGAATCCGTCGCGCCGTAACCCGTCAGCGAGTTTACTCGTTGAAAGAATTTGCCGTTCACCCAGATGCGTTCACTGCCCTGCACGGTTTCACCGTACGTAAATTTAACAACGCGGCCGCCGAAGTTGCCCTGAACCGGAGTCGCGCTGTAGTAGAGCGCTTCCACGTTCCAGTTGGCCGGAGTCGCGAACACCTGCACGCGGCGGTGATCGTGATCCAGCACAAACGCGCGCTGCGCCGCAACCGAACCAAACAGTTCAACGGCGGTCGGTGACGAGAACGGAGTGGAATAAAGCGGCAGCGGATTATTCACCGTGTAGTCAAGATAGCTGCTTGAATCCGCGGTCAATCCGTGGCGCACATGATAGTACGGTCCGTTCCACTCGATAAATGAGCGGTACGTCGGCGCGCCGAACGCGGCCGGTATGCTCATCACTAAGACAAGCAACGATAGCAACAGGATTTGCCAAGTTCGCATGGTCATTCTCCCGAATTCCCGGTTTTTCTGTACCGGATATGTGAATGTGTTAAACTTCATCTGAATGCTCACGGCAATACAGTAATGATTCCCGTGCGCAGTGAGCATGCGCGCATCTGCGCGAACATGTCCAGTCCGAATGTCGAATCCGCATCAAACGCAGCCCCCGCCGAGCCTGGTGCAAGACCTCTGATCTGCAAGTACGCGACAATCCCGTCTCCGTCGGCGTCCGTTCCGACACGGTCGTTGCCGTTGTATTCTATCACCCACGTCATCGCATTCGTAACGCGGTTGTCTCCGTTCTGTATGTTGCGGAAGAAATTGAAGCCCTCATTGTCGTCGAAAAACGGTCCTTCCGTGATTCCGATGACTTCGATGTTTCCCTCCTCAAAGACCAAAGAATATTGCAGCGCCGCCAAATTGTCCGCCGCCTCAAGATGAATCGGCACGATGGCCGTGTCGCCCAAAACGATCTGCGTGTTCGGCAGCCATACTGTCAGCCGCGCCGCCGTGGCGAACGTGCTGTCGCGTCCGACGCCTCGCAATCCGTCCTCATCCACCGCTTCCGGCCGCACTGCATAAATCGTCGAAGACAGCAATCCTGCCAGCACGATTTCATGATCCATCACCGGTGTTGTCGTCTTCACGGAGTCCGTCGCCGTTCCCACTCCGTAATAGAGTATCGTCGAGGCCGGCTCATCCGTCTGCCACGTCACACGCGCGGAGGTTTCCGTCACTTCGAGAATTTCAAACTGAGAGATAATCGGCTCGGGCGTTGCCTTGTCCGGCGTTTCAAAATCTCCCGTGAACTCAAGCCGGTTTCCCGCCGAATCAATTACCGTGAGCCGGTACATATACATCGTATTGAACGAGTAGTTCGTCAAACCCACGCTGTGCGAATCCGCCATCACGTTGATATTGACAAGCTGCGTGAATACGGTCTGACCGTAACGGAATTCGCCCGTCGTCGGACGGTTCGCCGACCATTCAACGCGCATTCTTCCGTCCACCTCCACCACGCGGTAATAGTCAATGCTGAACTCCGGCGGCGCTATCGGCTCAGTCGGTCCCGAAGAACCTCCGCTCCCGCACGCCCCTATGAGCAGCGCCGCCGCAATCATAGCCGTTATTTTCATTTCGTTCAGTCGCAATGTCTGCTCTTTCCTATTTCTGATTTCTCATTTCTAATTTTCACTCGGTGAACATGATCTCCACGCTGTCGCGAATGCCGTCCGCGTACGCCACCAGCCAGCCCAATCCCGCCAGCGTATCGGCCGTGAGCGTATCCAGCGCCACTCCGCCGAAAGTGTAAATTGTTCCCGCGTTAAGTGTCCCCATCGGATTCAACAGAATGACTCTGGTCGAGTCCGTCACCGGCTCGCCGTTCACATGATATTCGACAAAAATCGTCATCGTCGAAACCCCGTCCGCCGGAATGGCGTTCGGGCGCGCTTCCACGGTCAGCGTGCGCGTCTCCGCGGCTTGCGGAGTGTCCTCGTTCGAATCCGTCGGCGATGTGCACGACTGAAACCAAACGGCCAGCGCGCATAACAAAATGAATCTCATTCTCCGTCCTCGCGCGGCGGCAGCGACAGCGCCGCTTCACGTCCTGCGTTGCGATAGGCGCGCATTGTGATTTCCCGTGCCTGCGACACGCTCACTTTTTCCTTCTCTAATGAAGACAGCAGCGGACTGCGCAGCCCGTCGTTCATCATCGCAGTCGCCATCACGATGCGCTCGGGATAGGCCGATTGTTCGTAAAGATCGATAAGCTGAATGCGCAGTTTGCACGCGGCTTCGATTTGCGGTTGTGTCAGGATCAGCGGAATGGTCAACCCGTTATCGCGCACCACCGATTCGTCCTCGACGTGCGTAATGAGCAGCCAGCGTGTGCTCGGATAAGCCGCGCTGATGGCGGCCATCGTATTCCAAAAACTTGTGCGGTTCATTTCATCGAACGGCAGCCCCGGTCTGTCCAGTGACGGCAGCGGCTGCACCACATCGAACGAGTTCTTCATGGATTCACGCAGTTGAAACCACAGCTCGTCGTTATCGGCTAACGGCAAATCCGACAGCGGCGGTGCGACGAGAATCGCACCTTCGCGCATCGGTGCCATCGGCGCCAAATCACGCGGCGGAAAAACCGAACGCGGCAATCTTGTTTGAAAACTGAGAGCCAGCGCGCCGCCCATCAGCGGATCATCTTCAAGCTCGGCATACACTCCCGGATGCAAACCGAATCCCCACGGCAGTTGAATATCGAGTCCGCCGCGCAGCACTTCCGTATCCGGAAGATTGCCCACGCGGGTGAGGGATTGTCCGTAAGCGATGTTCGCGCCGACGCGTTTTCCGAACGGTGTCAAGGAAAGTTGCGTGCCCCAGCGAAACGCCTGCTCGCTGTTATCGGATGTTCCGAAGTATCCGAAGAATGCGTTAAGCTCCGCGGCTCGTGATGGCGACCACACCGTTGCAAGTGAAAGCTGTCCTGCGGTCTGTTCGAGAGAATAGGCAGGCAGATGCACGACCGCGTTGGTGGTCGAATCGTAATAGCTCTGTTCGTCGCGGAATCCTGTCGGCAGGATTAAGCTGCCGTTCAGCCCGAAGTTGACTCTCTCCTTATAAGAGAGCGGCCACACCGAAAGTCCCAGCCGCGTGTCCTCGGCTCCCTTTTGGAAGGCTCCCCGGCCGGCAATATCCCGGTTTCCCGAGCTTGCGGAAAGGGACAGTCCGGTGGCCAAACCGACCTCGAAACCGACTCCCATCCGGTCGTCCTGCCAGACATCATTGGAGAGCTGAGCGCCAAATCCGGCCAGTCTGAGGGTGCCGACAGGGACAGGTTTTGCCCCCGCGAGGGGGTCGGAAATGGCACCGGACGGCCAGGATTGCGCCTGCGCCAGCCCCGCCAAGACAAGGATAATTAAAGTTTTAGTCTTCATGTGACTCTATATAACAGATGCCGTTGCACCTTCTGGTCACACTTCAACAAAGCAACCCATGTGCCACCAGCGTAAACGCTGGACCCATTGCGCTAACGCAGCCGCTTGGCCTTCCATTCCCCCTCGTCATTCACGATAAACTAGGTCGAGCCTCCCGGCTCGACTCCGCTTCTGATTCCCCCTCGCTTTAGCGGGGGGGCAAGGGGGGGTGCCAAGCGCCACCAATACTCCAACAGCTGATTCCCCCTCGCTTTAGCGGGGGACTTCTGAATAACAAAAGCGGCCCTCACCTGAGAGCCGCAATTCGATTTCTTCACATACTACCGACGGCCTCCGGCCGTCTGATTCCCCCTCGCTTTAGCGGGGGGATTAAGGGGGGCTTTCGCACAAAAAAAGCGGCCCTCAAATGAGAGCCGCAATTCAAAATACTAAGTCGAGCCTCCGGCTCGACCTGCCTTCATTCTGTCATCCTCGGTAAGGATCTATTCAAGCGAACCGAGAATTGGTGAATCACCCACAAAAAAAGCGGCCCCATCCGGAGTCGCTTGAAATGTTTTAAGATAACGCCTACTAGCGCACCATTCATTGCATCACGTCATTTACTGATAAACAGTAACAAGATAGAACAATGTTTCAACTATAACGTGCCTTACTTATTACATCCCAAACACCTTTGTCAGATCGCAGTGCAACAACAAGATCGTGAAACATATGGGCATTTACATGAGAAGTTTTCTCTTGAACAACTATCAACCTTACCATCAGAAGAAGTACGCTTACAGGATAATCGCCATAGTTGTCAAGTGATGAAAAGGTTTGAATAAGTTTCTTGTCAAAGTACTTACAAGATTTAAAATAGCTATTTCTGTCCTTGATACTTCTTAGATCTGTGGTAGTCGTCCAAATTCGATCGATGTGGTCCAGAAGTCTATTTGTCAACCGTTTTTTCGCTTGTCGTTTTAGCATTAAGTCTACTGCCCAATGAGAATGCGCGGGGCTTCGGTCATCACTCCATGAAACACCATTCCAAACACGATATTTAACCCGAATATCTAATTGTCTGCGCCGCCCCTTCCGATTACCGCCTTTGAAAACGCGGACCTCGAAGTCGGGATGTGGCTGGTAAATTATTAACGGGCTTTTCAATCTATCCCCAAAATAATTCTCAGCAAATTCTTTCGTGCATAAAACGATCTTGTAGTGCTGTTCTTCACCCCTTTGGTTCGCGCTTGAATGTACTGGCCATATCGACCACTCAGAGCATTAAAACCCTTTTCCCTAATGATCGATCTGATCAGTTCATAGTCTTCAATGATTGCACTTACTAACGCAGGATCGAAGAGGTCATAGCTTGCCACTTTCACAAGCTTAGATTCTGGTTCAGACTTATCAACAAATACGCGGGCACAGACAATCATGCTCTGAAGTTTATGAAACAGATCGCTGTTGCCAAAATCTGTGGCAACAACTTTTTCAGCGTTGACCGATGTGATCGCCATCGTCTCCTTAAGCACAATTCCACTTTTTGTTTGCTTAAGAGGAACTACTTTTAA
Source organism: bacterium (assembly GCA_013360195.1). Classification (NCBI taxonomy): domain Bacteria; species bacterium. The sequence continues at coordinate 27,742 of JABWCQ010000017.1, read as the reverse complement.
CTCCCAATACTCTCCATTAGGCGCTTGAATGGAATTATGTTGAATACCGAGAAATGCTTCGACCGTGTGTCCGGCCCAGCCTTTGTTGAGCTTACCACTTTCCTTATGAAAAACTGTTACGTCAAGCTCCTCTGCAAGCTTTCTCAAGTCGGTTCCAATTAACCCACGAATTGACTTTACAGCTTCGGCTCTTGGAATCGGTCTAAGCGTATTAGACATGTTGTCCGATCTGCAGTTTCACTCTCTTCACCGACAAATCCAAATACTTCTTCTCCATATCAATCCCGACATAATTTCGTCCGCACGCAATCGCCGCCAATCCCGTCGTCGCGCTGCCCGAAAACGGATCGAGAATCAACGCGCCCGGATTTGTCGAAGAGAGTACAATCCGCTTCAGAAGTTCCAGCGGCTTTTGTGTCGGATGTTTGCCGAACGTTTTTTCTTCACGCGGCGGCGTTCCAATGGCCCAAATCGAGCGCATCTGTTTGCCCGGCTTCTTCAAAAAATCCTTGCCCCAATTTCCTTCGCGCATCGCCGCGTAATTGAAAACGTGCTTGGCCTTCTCCGACTTGCGCGCCCACAGCAGCGTCTCGTGACTGGCCGTAAAAAACCGGCACGACAGATTCGGCGACGCGTTCGGTTTGTACCACGCGATGTCGTTCAGAATTTTGAATCCTTGCAGTTGCAGCGCGTACCCGCACGCGTAAATCGAATGATACGTTCCGCTGATCCAAATCGTGCCTTCAGGTTTCAACACACGTTGGCAAGCCGCGATCCACTCCATATGAAACCGGAAATCCGATTCAAGCCCCTGACTCTTGTCCCACTTCCCTTTGTTCACGCTCGCGCGTTTTCCGGCATGAACCGTGAAGCCGCCGTTCGAAAGCATGTACGGCGGATCGGCGAACACCATGTCGAAATGATTCTCAGGAAACTGTGCCAGCAACTCGCGGCAATCTCCTTGCAGCAAACAAAATCCGTTTTCATTGAAGTACGGATCAATGTGCTGAGGCAATTCGACGCGAGCGGACGGCACAGCGAAAGCAAGAGGCTTACGTCCGTTTTTGGACATAGTCTTTGGCTTGCCTTCTTTGCGCTCCTTCTTCCGAAGAATCGAATCTGTTAAGTCCGCGTGGCTCAAGGGTTTCTGCTTATCTAACTTATTGATTTTGATCATATTGATCGTAGCGATAATTGATCAAATGATCAACTCGCTTTCGCCTTTCTTCTTTCCTCTTTCCGTTTTCCCCGCTTTTCCGGAGGCCCCCACGCCTCCTCTCCTTCTCGTAAGTCCCAAAACTGCGTTTTCCAACCCCTTGTTTTCTCGAACCCTGAAAGACCGCAACTGTAATGCTCATCACAATTTAGAACATTAGTTCAAAAAATGCTTGACAATCGCCATTTTCAGTAGTATATTAGGGTCGCAACATCAGCAACGCTAAGTTACTGTTTTATGAAACACACATTTCCAACCCAAAACAAAAACAGGGCGACCCCTCGCGGAGCCGCCCTGCTCAAACCACCTATATATAGGAAGGAGTTATTTGATGACAATCGAACCCGGCTCGTCCGTGATCCCGATTTGCGTTATCCGGAAATCAAACGGCCCGCCGCCATCCCAAATCGCCACCGCAATCGACAGCTCGCCCGAGCCGTTGAAATTGCAAGTAAAGTCTTCCACATTCCCCGTCGCTTCGCTCAAACAGCCCAGCTGCGACCCGCACGGCGCGAATGTGTACACATCGTAGTCATTGCCCTGCGACGTCGCCATCTCGAAGCGGTACGTGCCCGTGTTGATATTCACACGGAACCAATTCGCCGCGCCGCGACCGCCCTGCAAGTTGCACTGATAAATCTGTCCCAGAGAAATCTGTGATGCCGTCTCGCATGACGTCGCACATTGCTGGCCTCCGCCGCCGCAGCCTTGCGCACACGTCGCACCCTGCGTCCACACACCGGAAAGTTGCTGACATTGCGCCTGCGTGACATCCTGACAATTCTGATTGTTGTTGTAACAGCACCGTCCGACAGGATCCTGACCGCCGCCCAAACTGCGCACAAACGTCGAAACAAATGAATGCCAGTTTGTCGCGCGCCACTGCAGAGCCGAATACTTGATCGAATCGTCCGCCGTGAACTGTGCAAGCTGCCACGGTATATAGACATTCAGACCGCCGCGCGGAACCGGATTGTCCGGCGCGTGAAAATAGGTGTCCGTAAACGGCACCGCCGCGTTCAAAGCATTGCGCACGCTCACCGCGTTCGAGTTAATCAGATTGTTTCCGGTGAACGCGGGCTGCGCCTGAATCTGGTTCGTGAATTCGCGAATATCCACATACGTCGGATTATCCAGATTCGTCGAGTGCGTGCTGTTCCACGCGTTCAGCACCTGATTCCAATTCGCGCCGCCTTCCTGCACAAGAATATTGCCGAAGTTGCCCAGCGCCGCGCCGAGATTCTGCATCTCCGACATCTTGATCATCGCGTAGTGCGTCGTCTTCTGCTTGAACTGCGCCCGCTGAATCACGCTCTCCACGACCTTGCGCGCGTAATTCTCATTGGACGAACTCTGATTGTCCTTCAGCCAAGCCAGCCACAAATCCGCGCCGAGAATATTTTCCATCGGCATCGTGAACTGACAGCTCGTCATGTATTCACACACACTGCGCAGCTCGTACGCCACTTCGGTCATACTCATCAGGCACGCATGCCACGTGAGAATGTCCACGCGGCCTAAATCCGAGGTCGCAATCGCTTCGCGCGTTTCCGGCAGCGTCAAGAGACCGCCCGCTCCGGCCAAATCGTCCGAACAGCTTCCCGGCCAGCCCGCGCCGTGGTCGTCAATAATCAGCTGATAGCGTTCCGCCGGAAAGTTCGCCTTGCAGTAATTCAAAAAGTTCTTGAGCGTCTGCGGGTCGGACATATCCTTCGTGCCGAGATTCTGCAGCTCCGGTGAACTAATCTGATTCGGATTCTCGTTGGGGAAGTACTCAATCTTATAATAGCGCGCGTTGCCGCCGCCGCCGTAGCGCGACACCATGGCAATCATGTTGATACCCTGCTGGCTCCCGACCTTCTCCATATCCTGCACGTCCTGAACAATGTACGACGTGCCGTTATTCGCCTGGTCGAGGTCATTGTTGCCCGCGCCGTAGAGCATAATTGTCCACTTGGCCTGACCGCCGCCGTTGTCATCGCCGCCATCGTCGCTGCTGCAGCTGACAATTAACGTCAGTGCAAAGCTCAGCACAATCACAGCGGTGCTCCACCAAAACGCTTTATTCAGTTTCATACTCGTCCTGCCTTCTGAAATGTTTGGTTGTCCTGCACACGAATTTAAGAATCTAATGATTCACTCTTACATTTTCAAGTCAATCCACCCAGTCGGCGATAAAGATGTTCGTCTCGCCCATTTCTTTACGCTCGCCGCGGTTGCTTGCCCAGACCAGCTTCTTTCCGTCATAGGACCACATCGGAAATCCGTCGAACGTCGGGCTGTAGGTCAGCCGTTCGAGGTCTGAACCGTCCGGGCGAATGCGGAACAAATCAAAGTTCGGCATCCGCTTGTCCCCCAGACTGTCCGCATAGTTGGTGGTGAAGATAATCCACTCGCCGCTCGGATGCACGTAGGGACAGAAGCTCGCTGAATTAAGATTGGTGACCTGCCTCTGGTTGTTGCCCTCTGTGTCCATAATCCACAGTTCGAGTCTCACGGGTGAGACAGCCTGATTCTCCCACAGATGTCTCCACTTGCCGAACTCTTCTGCGGTCTTCGGATGAAAGGCGCGATAGATGATGTGCTTGCCGTCCGGGGAAAAGAACGGCCCGCCGTCATAGCCGACGGTGTGTGTCAGCCGCGTGACGTTTGAACCGTCAATGTTCATTTTGTAGAGCTCCAAATCTCCGTCGCGCCCCGACGTGAACACAATTTCCTTTCCGTCCGGTGATACGGCCGCTTCGGCATCGTAGCCCTTTTCTTTGGTGAGCTTCACAAGTCCGCTCCCGTCGAGTTTGCTTTTATAGACATCGAACTCGAACAGTCCCCACACATAACCGAGGCTTCTGTCCGGTTTCATCGGACATTCCGCCCCGTGCTCGTGTGTCGAGCAAAACACCAACTCGTCCGAACCGGGAACGAAGAACGAACACGTCGTCGCGCCCGTGCCGGTGCTGACCAGTTTCGATTCCTTCGTTTCCAGATTCATCGTGAAAATCTGGTCACAGTCGAAACTGTCGCGCGTGGACTGATAGACCAGCCACTTGCCGTCTTTGGAAAAATAGGCCTCGGCATTTTCACCTCCGAAGGTGAGCTGCTGAATATTCTGCAAATGAGTCTCGCCTTCAAACCACACCGGCTCGGCGGCGAAAAGCTGCGAGACAAGAAGTAGCGAGAGAAGAATAACCGGAGTTTTCATTATATGGTCCAAGTTTCAATTTGAAAGTTATGAAGCAGGATTTATTGATGCTTGGCCGGCGGAGCCTTCAGCACGACGTTGGCAAGTTCGTGCTTGCCGTCACGGACATACTCGACATCGACCGTGTCACCGGGCGCGTAGGTGCGCAGCGCAAACACGAAATCGTAGATATTATTGAGCGTGACCTTGCCCATGCGCACGAGTAAATCGCCGCCCTTGATACCCGCGTTCGCGGCAGGTCCGCCTTCGCGAGTTCCGGACAGAAGAACACCAATCAGCGAATCGGGCTGCGCATAGTCGGGAATCGAACCGAAGTATACTCGGAAGCTCCCGCCTCCCTGATCCGGCGGCTCCGAGGTTCGGACATAAGTCAGCGGCGATTCAAGCGCATCGAGTTCGCGCAGCGTATTATAGGCAAGCTGCGTAATTTTCACTTCACCTTCGTAGTTCAGCAGATGCGCGTCATCGGTGGACTTGTGATAATCCGCGTGGGCGCCGGTGAAGAAGAACAGCACAGGCTTGTCGGCAAGATAAAAATTCATATGGTCGGACGGGCCGTAGCCGTCACCTTTGCAGGTGATTTTCAAATCCGTTCCGATGGCGGCGCGCTCAACGATGCTTGACAGCTCTTCAGCCGATTTGCAGCTCAGCACGGTAAACTCGTTCTTTTCGTTAAGTCTGCCGACCATATCCAGATTCAGCATCAACCGCACTTTGCTCATATCGAGCGGGAAATTTTTCACCAGATGGCTTGACCCGCCGAGTCCCGTCTCTTCAGCCGTAAACGCCACCGCAAGCACGGTGGAGTTAATCGGATTGGCCTTCAGCATCCGCATCACTTCCAGCATTCCCGCCACACCGCTGGCGTTGTCATCCGCGCCGTTGTGAATGACATTGGTCTGCTCGTCAAGGCTTCCGCTTTGGCCGTAGCCTAAGTGGTCATAATGCGCGCCGACAACGAGAATGTCGTCTCCGCCGCGCAGAATTGCGCCGACGTTTTTCACGGACACGGTTTCGCGCGTCAGGTCGGTGGACATCGAAGCGTCGTCCTTCGTCACTTCAAGACTGCGCGGCTGCGTGTTGGAATCAATCGAGCGCTGCAGCTTGTCCAGCTCGAATTCGGGAAACAGCTTCTTGACGGCAGCGCGCGTGATTCTGAGCACGGGAATACCGCAGTCAATATAGGCTTCGTTGGAGGACGGGGGCACAAGCTCTTCGGCCTGCGACGTATCGGCATAGAGCGGCCCGTCCACGAGCAGGAGCGCTTTCGCGCCTTTCAATTTCGCATTGCCAGCTTTGGCTCTCAGTGTCGAGTGCGCGGTGACATTGATGCCGTCGAACTTTGAGGTTGAATCAAACTCGCCCGGCTCTTTGCGCATGCACAGCACGATGGCGTCTTTGACGTCAATGTCCGCGAAGTCGTCATACTCGAATTCGGGAGCGATGATGCCATAGCCTGCGAACATGACTTTGCCCGTCACTTCTCCGGCGGCGGAAAATCCCGTGGGCATGACGCCCGATTTGGTGTCAATCGTTTGGCCGCCGTAGGTAATGAAATTTTTCTCGCCGAGTGTGAATCCCCAGCCCATTTCGAATTCCTGAAAGTAGGAATCACCGAAAGCGGGCTCGAGTCCGGCCTCTTTCATCTTGTCCGCGATATAGACGGCGGCGTCATCAAGCCCTTTGGTTCCGATGCCGCGGCCTTCGCGGGCATCGTCGGCAAGATAGGCCACATCGGCGCGAATACGCTGTTCATCGGGCTGCGCGAACGCGAGAGCCGCGAAGGTGAACAGCAAGCAAAGTAAAGTCAATCGTTTCATGATTCGTTGGAGGAATGGTGGAAAAATTGTGCGGGACTTTGTATCTTGTCTTCAATCAAGGAGACAACGGTTATGGACAAACGGGTCAAACGATTCTTGGAGTGCGCGGTGCAGTATGCACAGGGCGGCGAGATGCCTCCGCGCGACCTGATTGGCGAAGTTGCGGAACTGCCTGCTCCGCTGCTTCCGAATCCAGCCGACGCTCGCGACTATTTGTGGCGCATTCTCTCCTATCCCGAGCGCGGACGAGCCTTAGCCGTGCTGAATGCGGTGGACGTGCTCGAAGAGTTTGTGCCGTCGTGGACAGCCTATACCGATGTGCGCGATTTTCGCTTGGCGGCAGTCGAGGAGGTGCATCTTGAGCATTGGGCGGACGGTCTGAGCGAATTCAGTTTTGGCCGCGTGTGCAGATTTCATGACGTTGTCGTGGACGAGCGCTTAAACGGCTGGGCGTTGACCGCGTTTGCCACGCTGCTCTGCCATGACAAAGAATCAGTGGCGGGTTATGTCTCTTCTCTCCGGCTCGACTTGTCGCAGCTTGGCGCGACCGACGGCGAAATTGAGCGCGTCGTGTCGATAGTCACCGAATATCCGGTGGTCTACGGCGAGTTGTCCGAAGGCAGAAACAAGCAATTCAAGATTCTGCCCGGCACGTTGATTGCGGTGCTCGCGAGCATGCTTGCCAATCAGGAAATTACCAAGGAACAAACTGCGGCTGCAATCGGCGCTGCCGACCGCTGGCTGGGCAAAATATGAAACTGCGAGTCGACATCTGGCTTCATCGCGCGCGCATTTTCAAGTCGCGCACACAGGCGACGGAAGCCTGCAAGGAAGGCAAGATCATGATTGGCGAGAAATTCGCCGACGCTCACGACACGGTTGACGCAGGTGCAGTTATCAAAATCCGCATGAAGGGACTTTACCGCACGTTTCGCATTTTGGAGGCGGCGGATATCAACCTGTCCAAGAAGGACGCGCCGCGCATGTACGAAGAGATTACGGATGAAGCGACGGCGGAGAAATTCCGGCAGATTCAGGAATCGAATAAACTTTGGCGCGAGTCCGGCAAGCGTGAGCAGGGCGGACGACCGACCAAGAAAGACCGGCGCGATATTGAGAAGCTGCGCGGAAGATGATTTGATTGCGCTTGCGGGTTTGGAAACCCGCAACCACGAACATCATTCGAGGCGGCAGCAATGCCGCCTTTTTCATTCAAGAATCAGCTTCAGGGACGCGGCGAGAATTTCACGCGGAGTAATCATCGGCAAGTGGCCGAGCTTCACGCATTCAAGTTCGACGCAATTCGGACGCACTTTGCACGGCGGAAAGAGCACGATGTTCTTCGGATTTGCGAAATCGTTCCAATTGTTCGGGTTTCCCGGACCGAAAATAGTGACGGTGGGAATTCCACAGGCGACCGCGACATGCTTCGGTCCCGAATCCGGTCCGACATAGAGCGCGCAATGACGATAGAGCGCGGCCAAATCGGGCACGCGCGCATCGGCAAAATGCGGAACGGGACGCGCCAGCCGATTCAAGATTCGCTGCGCAAACTCCTGCTCACCGGGTCCGCTGGTCAACACAACTTCCAAGTGTGAAGCGCGCAGCAATTCGATGACCTGCGCAGTCAGATCGGCGGGATAGCGTTTTGCGGCGTTCGCGCTTCCGGTCGCGACGGCCACAACGACACCGGTGAGTTTGTCAATGAGTTTGCCGGCCTTCGTCTGAGCGGCGTCATCCTGCGAATCGCTGTAAATTTCGAGCGCGCGCGAGGAGGACGGCACATCAAAGAGCTTCAGCATCTCAAGCCGCAAGTCGGCGGCGTAGAGACCGCGGTCCTCTTCCTCCTCGATGAAGTGGTGGTTATAAGCCCACGTTCTGCCTCGCCGTTTCAAACCGGCCCGCACTTTAGCGCCGGTGAAGAACACAAATTGCGCGCTGCGCGGATTCGTGAAGAAATCCACGACGAAGTCGTAGCGCTCCCGCCTGAGCCCGCGAATCAATTCGATTGTCGATGACAATCCGCGCGTTGGCGCCACCCATAATTTCGAGATGAGCGGATGATAGCGCAGCGTCTCTTCGGCGGGATATTCGGCCAGAAAATCAATCTGCGCATCAGGGAATTTTTCGTGCAGCGCGCGAATTGCCGGCGTGCAAAGAATACAATCGCCGATGCGGCGAAGCTGCACCAGCAGAATTTTTTTCGGCGAGAGTCGGGGCGCGCTGCGCGAGAGTTTCACGATTTCGCCTCCAAAGTCAAATCAAGCAGCGATTCTGCAGCGCCGGGCGCGTGTGCGGTAATGCGCATGCGCTCACCGTCCGCTTCGCACCAGAGATAGTGGTGTTCGTCGTTTGCGGATTTCAGTTTTGAGCCAGCGCCGCCGGAGATGACATAGCGGACGCCGTCGCGTTCGTCGTGCAGCAGGCTGTGAATATGACCGGAGAAAACCGCGCTCACTCGATTCCGCACGAACAGCGCGTGAAGACGTTCAGCGTGCGGCCGCCATTCCATGCCATAGAATGTTCCTTCGCGCGGGTCGAAAACAGGCTTGTGACAGAACACGAGCGTGAATTTCGAGACGCACGACTTTGCAAACGTTTCTTCAACCCATCGCCACTGCTCATCGGTCAGGCTTCCCCAAGCGTTGTTAATTAGAATCAGACGCACGCAGCCGACGGTGATATCGCCGTGGTCGCTGCCGAACAAACCGTGAAAGAATTGCGATTGTACGGCTCCGCGATTGACGATATCGTGATTGCCGGGAGTGGTGATAAGCGGAAACGTGACGTGACGAAGCAGCATGCGCAGACGGCGATAGGCCAGCGGCGTCGCGCGCGTCGCCAGGTCGCCTGTGGAAACGGCGAAATCGGGCTGACGCGCGGTAATCGCTTTGATAATTTGTTTGAACGCATAATAACCCGACTTGCGCGAAGCAAACGGAAACTCTGAACCTGCAACATCACCGAAGATTGCGAAACGAATGCGCGGCTCATCTTTCGGCTGGACGGAAACCGGCACGCCTTCCAACTGCTTGCGGCGAACATTCGTGAACATGCGAAAGACCGCCTCGTCGAAGCGATGCCGCGGTCCTTCTTCGGCAAGCGCGCGCGGCATGCGTTTTCCGTACCAGAGTCTTATCAGCGCGCGCACAAGCAGGGCCGCGATGAGTATCCACGGCGTGACGTCAAAGGACGGCTGCGGTTCTTCGCCGTAATTCTCGATATGCCAGTAGTGCCACCACAACGCCCCGATGAGCCAGCCGCCCAGCACGTGCAGCGCGAAAATCCATCTTCGCGAGTCGTTCATGACGGCGACGAGCAGCACGATGCCGGTGACCAGCGCAAACACGGCATGGTTGCGTGTGATGATAATATCTTCGTAGCGCGCGATGCGCACGGCGACAAGCGCAATCAGCCCCAACGCGAGCGGCAGAGCAAACCAGCGCCACTGTCCAAGCCTGCTCTCTGATTCAGCGTCAAACCATTTCAGCACCACCGACAGACCGGCCAACGCGAGCAGCGGCGACGCGGTACCGATGATGGCCGGCCACGCGCCGTCGAATGCGACGTGCATCATGCTTAGCAGCGCTGTTATCAGAACTGCGAGCGCCGGCCATGCGGATTTGCTGAGCAATCCAAGCAGCAACACGCCCAGCCACGGGAGGAGCATGACGACGGACTCTGCCGGTGACAGCGCCATGTGCGGCTGATGGTTCATGATGTTCGGCAAATCGAGCCGCATCACATACTTCGCCAATAGACCTGTGAGACCGAGAGCAACGGTAATCAGTATCGTAGTCCACGGTACGTTCAGTTTGTCACGGACGAGCAGCAGGGCAGCAAGCGGAATGAACGCGGGCGGCCAGAAGCCGAAAATTGCGAGCGGAATTGCTCCGAGAACGACGATAAAGAACAGGGTTTCACGCGGATTTTCGGCGCGTGCTCTGGACGCGAACCAGCAGGTCGCGCTGGTGATGAACATCAGCGACGCATTTGCCAGCAGCGGCGGTTCGCTGAAGACGATTCCCGCGGCGGGCAGTGAGGTCAGGATTGCGGCCGCATAGATACCTTTGCCATCGCCGAACATTCGCTCGGCCGTGTCGTAGGTCATTCCGGCGGCGATGATGGCGAAGAATCCGCCAAGCATGACTGGCATCGCATCATAGATTCCGGCTTGTACGGTCTCCCAAAAGAAGGGAGTCCAGCCCAGCAGCACAAGCAGAATGAACAATGCTGCACCGATTGCCTGTTCGCGGCGGGTGCTCATGCGGAGGGGAGTACGGAGGTTAGCACATCAAGGTATTGTCGCATGGAAGACTCAAAACTGAATTCGTCGCGCGCGCGGTTTTGAAACTTCGCGCGCCAGCTCTTAAGCGTGGCGCGATCGCCCGCCAGTTCACGCAGACGCTTGTGAAACACCTGCTCATTTTTTGCTTCGATTAAAAACGGCGCAAGCTCACCTGCGAGTATGTTCGACATTGACCCGACATTGAACCCGAGTACGGGAACACCCGCGCTCATCGCCTCAAGGACGACGTTTGGCGCGCCTTCTTCATCGGAAGTCAGGAGGAAGAGGTCGGCATCACCGACAACGTGCGCGAAGTTCGGGTCAAAGCCGCGAAAGGAAACGAGCTTTTCCAAACCAAGCCGCCTGCATTGCTCCTGCAAGTCCTGTTCATCAGGTCCGGCGCCGAAGATTGCAAGTTTGAACTCGAACTCATGCTTCGATTGCGCCGCGATGTTCAAGAGTCTGTCGAATCGCTTTTGTGACTCGAGCCTTCCCGCCGCGACGAGCAGCAGCGTGCTCTCGTTCATCTCAAGCTGCTTGCGCAGTTCGCCGCCGCGCTGTTGGGCAACATCGACTCCGTTTGGAATGACGACCATTTCCCTGGGTGACAGACCGAGCGACAGATAGTAGTCCCGAATGCTTTCGGCATTGACAATCAGTTTCGTGATGATTTTCTCGGCCAGCAGTTTGTGGCGGAATTTTTTCGACCAGAGGGTGAATCCGTGACGCGCGACCAGCGGAATTTTCAGCGTGCGCGCGGCGACACCGAAGTGCCAGCTTTCCTTGTTGAAATTAGTGAGCACGACCTGTGCGCGGCTTGCACGGATGACTTCACGCGCACGCAACATGGCCAGCGGGTCGAAGTCACCGCCGAACTTGCACGGTATCGTATCGAGATTCAGCTCCTCTGCGCGACTCTGCAGTTTTGATTTGGGTCGCGCCACAAGCGTCACCGAATGGCTCTGCGAGTTGAACCACTGCGCGGCGTTGACAAACCACTTTTCGCCGCCGCCCCACAATTCAGGTGCGGCGGAATTGACGAGCAGGATGTTCACTCGGAGAGACTTTCGCGCTCGTAGAGTTGAGTGAGTGTGCGGTAAAGGTCGCTTTGCTCGAGCAGCTTGTCGTGTGTGCCCTGCGCGGCGATTTGACCTTCGTCGAGCACGATGACGCGATCGGCAAATCGGATTGAACTCAAGCGGTGGGCGATGAGAATCACAGTGCGTTCGCGGAAGAGTTCTTCGAGCGCGTGCTGAATCAGCCGCTCGGACTCGTTGTCGAGTGCGGAGGTGGCTTCATCGAAAATCAGCAACGGCGCGTCTTTCAACAATGCGCGGGCAATGGCGATACGCTGTTTTTGTCCGCCGGAGAGCTGTGCACCGCGTTCACCGACGACCGTATCGAGTCCGTGCGGGAGTCTTTGCACAAATTCCGTACATTGTGCGCGGCGCATGGCCTCATTCAATTGCTCTTCGGTGATTTCGCTGCGGCCGTAGGTGAGGTTGTAGCGCACGCTCTCGTTGAACAGGAACACGTCCTGACTGACGATGCTGATATACTTGCGCAGCGATTCGCGCGCGATGGATTCGACGTTTGTTCCGTCCCAGAGCACTTGTCCGCGTTCAGCCGAATAGAATCGCGGCAGCAGGTTCGCCATGGTGGTTTTGCCGCTGCCGGAACGGCCGACGAGTGCGACGCGTTCACCGCGCTTGACGGTTAGACTGATATCGCGCAGAACCCATTGCTCGGAAGTCGGATACCGAAACCAGACATGCTCAAAGGCCAAGCAGTCATTCAGTCCGCTGATGGTCTGCTCATTTACGGACTCTGCCGGTGCTTCGATGGGTTCGTTTAAGAGTGCGTCAATGCGCGCACCGGCGGCGGCTCCGATTTGCAAATAGTTGTGCAAATTCCCGACGGCACGAGCGGGAGCAAGCATCGAGAACAACACCACGATGAAACGGATAAAGTCTTCGGCATCGAGCAGGGAACCAGAGAGAACCTGCTGACCACCGAGCAGAAGCACGGAGGCGATAATGATGACGCCAATGGTTTCAGAGAGCGGAGACGCAAGCCGTTCAAGCCGCGCCAGTCTGAGTGAATTACGGAACAGACGGCTTGATCTGTTTTCGAATCGTTCCGTTTCCAGCTTTTCGGTTGCAGAGGATTTGATCAGGCGCGCACCGCTGATGGTCTCTTGAAGTGCTCCCGTTATTTCGGCTAAACCTTCTTGAATGCGGCCCGATTTTCGTTTCAGGCTTCCGCCGGTTTTCTTGAACAGCACACCAAAAGCCGGAACGATGACCAGCGCGGCCAAGGTCAACTGCCACGATATGCCGAATAAAATTATCAGAAACGTGACCACGGTGATGGGATCGCGGACGGCCTGAGTGAAGACGCGCTGGAAAGTGACGGACAGAGTGTTGACGTCATTCATCACCGCGCTCATCAATTCACCGGTCGAACTGCGGTCGAAAAATTTGTAGGGCTGGCGAATGACATGCGCGTACACACGGTCGCGCAGGTCTTTGATCATCCGCTGCTCGACATAGGAGACAAAGTGCATCTGCAAGTAGGCGAAGATATTCTTCAGCAGAAAGACAATAACCAACGCGACGCACAGCCGCGGCAGCACGGAGAGCGGTTCTCCTCCACCGAGCATCTCCCACGACCACTGTTTCAGGCTATCATACATTCCGCGAAGGCCGCCGGTGAGCACTTCCGTCGCGGCAGGTTCGGTGGATTTGCCGGGCAGGAAGATGATATTCAGGACCGGCGCAATCAACCAAATGGACAGCGTGTTGAACACGACATAGAACAGCGTGCTCAGCGCGGTCAGGATGAGATGACGCGGGTAGCGCTTAAAGGGGTTTATGAAACGGAGGTAGGTAATCACTTAAGAAATTGGAAAAAGGAAAGAGGAAAGAGGACCGCAGTCACTTCATACCTCTGGCCTTTGTGTTCTTGGCGATTGCAGTTAGAATGGCCATTAGTTCATCAGCCTCTTTTCTTAGCAACTCTAATCTTGATTCTTTTATCAACTTGGCTTCGACGAGTAAATCCATCCAATACAATGTTTCTTCAAGCTCCTGGGACGCACCAACAATCTTATTCAAGAAGTCAGCTCTTGACTTTGCGCGAGAGGCTTCAGCACAATGAGCCCCTACGGAAGTTCCAGATTTGAGAACCTGAATTGCAATCACTTGTGCCGAGTTTTTCTCCCGCAAACTATTGTGAAGCGAAACAATACGAACGGCAAAAGCTTTTGTTCTATTCTTCAGGTCGTCTATCATAATAGTTGAGGTCGTATTTCCTCTTTCCTATTTCCTATTTCCTATTTGCTATTTCCAAGAAAAACGCTTCCATCTTTTCCGCCATGGCAGTCCAGTTGTGAGTCGTGGCGATGGCTTGTTTTCCCCCGGCGATGCAGGTTTCGCGGAGTGATTTGTTCTTAACGAGTTCGAGGATAGCGTTGCTCATGCTGTGGGCATCGCCCGGCGGAACGAGCAGGCCGCGTGTGCGGTCATGAACGATTTCGGCTGAGCCTTCGATGGAAGTTGCAACGAGTGGAACTCCGGCTGACCAGCTTTCCAAAATGAAATTTGAAATGCCTTCGCGATAGGAAGATGAAACCGCGATATCAGCCCGTGCGAGTTCGCGGTTGATGTCGTGTGTGAAGCCGCGCAGACGGACATGTTCTTCAAGGTTGAGACGTTCGATTTGCGCATTCAGCGAATCAACGAGATCTCCGTGTCCCCAGATTTCGCAAATCAGGCGCGGCTCTTGTTTGACTGCGAGTGCCATTGCATCAATGAGAACATCAAAGCCTTTTTCGCTTTCAACACGACCGGCCGCAAGCACCAGCAACTCCTGAGAATTGCGCGTAGCACTTTGGGTCCAGCGTTCACGCTGGTCGACGCCGTTGTAGATGACGCGAATGCGGTCGCCCTTAATCCACGGATGCGCGATGAGAGATTGTTTGACGGCTTCGGCATTGACGATAATGCCGTCAGGCCAAATCGAGTAGCGCAATCTCTCTTTGATTGTATTGGGGAGCGTGCGGGTGATGCCCATGCGCATCACATATTTTGCCGACGTTCCGAGCGCAGCCCACCCTCCGAGCCAATAGTCGCGGCTGCGAGTGGGGAGAAAAATTTCGATTTTGTTTTGTCTGATGAAGCGGCGCAATCCGAGAATTGTGCGCAGGTCTGCATCATTCAAGAACGGAAACTCAATCCAATTGACCTGATTAGCTTTTTGGCGTTCGAGCCAGAGCTTTCGTTCGCGGACGGCCACAGAGACCTGATGACCCCGCGAAGCGAGAGTCTCGGCAGCATTGAGTGTCCATTTTTCGTTACCGCCCCACATAAGCGAGGCGTTGCTGAAGAGAATTCGCACAGGTCGAGGCGTAAGGGGTCAATGGTAATCATGAAATATCGCCAAATTTGCGGGGATAAGCAAAATAGTGTGAGCAGTTTACAATGAGATTTCTTGACTCCTTACTACAAATTGTGCATATTTGCACGTGAAAAGTTTAGAAAGCTCGAAGAAATACGCACTAATGTTAGAAGTATCTAACTTTTATTATGGAAGATAAGTGTTTTCAGTGTCTTAGTTGCGGTTATACGGGAAATCGGGCGGATTTATGCAGTCTGGACAGCCTTCCGGTGGGGAGTCGCTGCAAGTTGATAGAGATTGAGGATCCATCGGAGAATATCCTCCGGCTGATGGAAATGGGTCTCATCCCCGGGACTGATGTCACAATTGAGCGAACAGCTCCTCTGAACAGTCCGTTTAGTGTTCGGTTGCCGGGTTGCACTCTGGCTGTTCGCCGGGAGGATGCGCAACACTTGGTAGTCGCTCCTTTGGCTGACAATAAGTAAGTTATGACAATGTTCGCCCGTCAGAATATCAGTACGCCGACGCAAACACGTCGGCTTATTGCTATTGCGGGAAACCCGAATTCGGGCAAGACGACGCTTTTTAATCGTTTGACGGGAGCGCGGCACAAGGTTGGAAACTACCCGGGTGTGACGGTTGAGCGAAAGATAGGGCAGTTCACACTTCCCTCCGGTGAAGTGGTTGACCTTGTAGATTTGCCGGGGACATACAGTTTTGCGGCACGTTCTCCCGAAGAGCAGATATCTCATGACGTGCTGATTGGTGAGAGTCAAGGGCTCAAGTCACCGGATTCGGTGATTGTGGTGCTCGATGCCTCGAACGTGCGGCGGAATTTGTATTTCGCGACACAGTTGCGCGACATGGGCGTGCGTCTGATAGTGGTGCTCAATATGATGGACATCGCGCGCGAGCGCGGATTTCATATTGACGCGGACAAACTTGCGGCGGCCATCGGCTGTCCGGTGGTTCCGGTGGTTGCGAGAACCGGTGAAGGAGTGGACAAACTTCTGGCTGAAGTTGAGAAGGGCACGCGCACGGACGGACCGGTTGCACAAGTGCCGAGGTTTATTGACACGCTTCCGGAACCTCTTGAGAGCACTGTCAAGGAGCTTGCCGAGGGTTTGGAACAGAGCGGATTATCGAGCAATGAGAATTCGCGTGCCGAGGCTCTGTGGCTCCTGGTCTCCACGCTGGACGGTGACGAAGCAATCCGGGTTTCACCGACGCAGACGGCGCTGGCGAAGCGCGTGCTGAACAAGCGCAAATTGACCACGCGGCAGGTGCGTGCCATTGAGACGAGCGCGAGATATCAGTACTTGCGCAATCTGATGGTGCTGTCCTCGGCAGTTGAGCAGGATTTGCCTCATCGCGTGACGGAAGCGCTGGACAGAGTGCTGCTCCATCGTTTGTTCGGACCGGTGATATTCTTGTCCATCATGGCCTTTGTTTTTCAGTCCATTTTCTCGTGGGCGGAACCGGCGATGGCGGCCACGGAAGGTTTGGTGGGTTGGGTTGCAATGAACGTGGGGGCCATGCTGCCGGAAGGATTATTCAGGAATTTGGTTATAGACGGCGCGATTGCGGGAATGGGAAACGTGATTGTTTTTCTGCCGCAGATATTACTGTTGTTCTTCTTTATTGGAGTGCTTGAAGACACCGGATATATGGCACGTGCCGCATTTTTGATGGATAGGGTGATGGCAAAGGTGGGACTCGACGGCCGCGCATTCGTGCCGCTGCTTTCGAGTTTCGCTTGTGCCGTCCCGGGGATTATGGCCACACGGACAATCGCGGGCAAGAAGGACAGACTGGTGACGATATTGGTCGCTCCGTTGATGTCGTGCAGTGCGCGTTTGCCGGTTTACACGCTTGTCATCGGCACGGTGTTCGCGGCAAACCAGAGTGTTCTTGGAGTGTTCACCGTGGGCGGCATGGTGCTGATGGGGATGTACTTGATATCGGTGTTTGCCGGAATCAGTGTGGCGGCGCTGTTCAAGAAAACGATATTGAAGAGTCCGCCGCCGCCGCTGTATCTTGAGCTTCCGACCTACAAGCTGCCGTCAGCGCGCTCCGTCATCATGAATCTGGTGGACAGGGCGAAGCTGTTCATCGTTCGAGTGGGCACGGTGATTCTGGCGGCAACGGTTGTGCTTTGGGCTTTGATGACCATTGAGTGGGTCCCGACGGACAGCGCGACGTTTGAGCGCGCGCGCGCAGAAGTACAGAAAAATGCGGCATTCGACCAAGAGACGCAAGCGGTGATGCTGGAGCGCATAGACGCTCAGGAGGCGGCGCTGCGCACGGAGCATTCGATAGGCGGGCAGCTTGGCAAGCTTATCGAGCCGGTCATCGCACCGCTTGGATTTGACTGGAGAATGGGAATCGGCATCATTGCGAGCTTTGCGGCACGCGAGGTGTTTGTGAGTTCTCTGGCGGTGGTTCACGGAGTGTCGAGCAGCGATGAGAGCGACACATCATTGCGCGAGACGCTGCAGACGGCGCGGCACGACGACGGCAGTTTGATTTACACGCCGCTGGTCGGATTCGCGCTGATGGTGTTTTTTGTGCTGGCGTGTCAGTGCATGTCCACCGTCGCGATTGTTAAACGCGAGACGAATTCGTGGAAGTGGCCTGCATTCATGGTTGCTTACATGACGATACTGGCGTGGGCGGGTGCATTTGCGGTGTATCAGGGCGGTAAGCTGCTCGGGTTGAGTTAAGAGATGTCAGACACCATGAACCTCATCTTAGTAAGCCTGTCGGTTTTCCTGGCTGCGGGCTATCTTGTCTGGCGGAAAGTGCGACAGGCGCGGAGAGTGCCGCGCGACTGGACGAGCGGACACGTGGAGGCTTGTGACAGCTGTCCGGTCATCGAGATACGCAAGAAAGCACGGGAACATGTGCAGCTTTCTTCCAAGTAACGCAAGCGGGCGCCGATAACGGCGCCCGCTTCATTTTATCGCTGTGAGTCAGTTTCGAACCTGTTGTTCAGGTAGTTTGCAGGCGTTTCTTGATTAAATTCTCCAGTCTGTCCACATTCGCTTGCAAATCAAACTCTTTCTTGGCAAATTCAGAAGCACGCAGGCCGATTTGTCTTCGGAGGCCCTGGTCTGCAATCAATTCTCTGAGCTTTTGTTCAAGTCCGGTGGTGTCGGACGTCACGGCACCGAAGCCTTCCCTGCTCAAGAGACCGTCGGGATCTACATCAAGAGATAAGACCGGAACACCGCGCAGCCAGACTTGTGTGAAGGTGTTGGGGAAACCTTCGGCGCGACTGGTCGAAACAAGTATGTGCGCTTTGTCATAGAGTTTTCCGATTTGCTCGGGCGGCACAAATCCTGCATAGCGGAAGTTAAACAGTTCACGACCAGCCCGCTCGACAACAGTCTGACTCTTTGAGTCATGAAACTCTCCCGCCATGACAAATTCGCACTCCAGATCGGCGCAGCGTTGTGCCAGCTCGATGAAGAGTTCGGGGCGCTTCCACTGTTTGATGGAACCGACCCAAAGCACGAGGGGTTTGCCCTCATGTTTTTGCAAAGCGGTTTCGGCGGTGTTGGCGAGGCTGTTGCGCAAGAGCACAGGATGAAACCCCTGCCGCGTCAGCCGTTCAAGCTGTTCGCGAGATTGGGCAAGCTGAACGTTTGCATGCAACGCGGCTTTGCGCGCCAGAAATCTTGTGCGAAGAATTCTGGGCACAAGAACGAGAAATTGCTTCAGGGATTTAGTTTGCCACAATTCACCGAGGGTCGTGGAAACTTCGCCGTCATGTTGTCCGGCTGCAGCCCAGATTGTGACTGCATTATCCGGCGCCAGCGAAATCGCGTAGGACGTATAGATGTTGAAGACGCGGTTATAAACGGCATCGGGGTTCAACTCGCGGAGTATGCGGCGGCACTCTTCCCTGTTGTTACCGTTTCGGACGGCGGTTTCGGGGATGTAGTGCAAAGCGACGCCGTCCAATTCGCGCGGCGCATCGGGACGGTCATTCTCGCTGACATAGTGCACGTCCCATCCACGGCGGACAAATTCCCGCGCGAGCATCCAGCATTGCAGCTCGGCACCGCCGGTATGGCGCAGGTAGTGGTATTGCGTGACAAAAAGAATGCGTGGCAATTCAGATAATCTCTTAATCGAACCTTTTGAATGAAAGAAAGTCTTCTCAGCCTGCTGCGATGTCCTCAGGAGCACAGCGAACTGACGATAACCGACGTCGAACGTGCGGACGGAGAGATCAAGTCCGGAACGCTTGCTTGCGGTGTTTGCGGCGCCACATACGTCATTAAGGATTTTGTGCCGCGCTTTGTTCCTCTGTCAAACTACGCGGACAGTTTCGCGTATCAGCGTATGCAGCACGCACGGCTGCAGATGGACAAGTACAACGGGACGACGATTCAACGGGACACCATTTTGTCGCGCAGCAGATGGCCGGAGGATTTTTTGCGCGGCAGGACGCTGCTTGAATGCGGCTGCGGCGCGGGGCCGGACACGCAGGTCCTGCTGGACTTGGGAGCGATTGTGACCTCAGTTGATATCAGCATCGGCGCGGATTTCTGCCGGGACAACAATTATCCCAACGAACGCTTGAACGTGATGCAGGCCAGCATCATGAATTTGCCGCTCAAAGAGGAATCATACGACGTTGTCTATTGCCATCGTGTGATTCAGCATACGCCGGATCCGGAAGCGACCTTCAAGGAAATAGTGCGCTACTTGAAACCGGGAGGAACGCTGTTTCTGCACTCCTATCCGAAGTCGTTCCGGCACGTATTGCAGTGGAAGTATTGGATGCGTCCCTTAACCAAGCGAATGAAACCTGAGACATTGCACAAGTTCATCAGCTGGTACGCGCCTTTTCTTCATCCCATCGTCGGCGTGCTTGACCGCAATCGCTGGACGAGACAGATTCACTTTCACCTGCTTCCCTACCGGAACTACCGACGCATCTTTCCGCAGCTGAGTGAACAACAGCTATTGGAATACGGCATTCACGACACATTCGACGCTCTTGCTCCGGCGTATGACTTGCCGAGTTCCGTGGCAACGATAACCCGCTGGCTCAAAGAGGCCGGATTCTCCGAATTCACATTTAACCAGACCAAACCTATCGTTGTCGTGGCGAAGAAGCCGGTTTCAGGCGGAAAGGTTACTCAGTAAGAATTTCCTATGTGCGGAATTTGCGGCATCTGCAACCCTCGCGGCGTGGAGACTTCTCTTGTTGAGAAGATGACGCACATCATGTTCCATCGGGGACCCGATTCAGGCGGGACGTGGCTTAATGATGCACGCACGCTTGCGCTTGGGAACCGCAGACTTGCAGTTATCGATCTCGATCCGCGGTCAAACCAGCCGCTGCACTATCCTGAACGTGGTTTGTCAATCACGTTCAACGGCGAAATCTACAACTACACGGAGCCGCGCAAGGAATTGGAGGCGCTCGGCCACAAGTTTCGCACGCACAGCGATACCGAAGTTGTGCTGCACGGATACGCGGAATGGGGCTTCGACGCAATTCACAAGTTTCGCGGGATGTTCGCGTTCGCGCTCTGGGACGATAACAAGAAACTCCTGTGGGTCGCGCGCGACCGGCTTGGCGTCAAACCGGTAATCTATTATCATCAGGGCGACGTATTCGCGTTCGCCTCAGAGATTCAGCAATTCTCCCAATGTGAGCAATTCAAATTGAGCGACGACGTCAGCGCCCTGTATGACACGCTGACCTACGGTTACATTCCGTCGCCGAAAACTGCTTTCAAGGAGCTGCGCAAGCTTGAGGCTGGACACTATCTTGTTTGGCAAGATAACAAACTGCGCGATGTGAAATACTGGGATGTAACGGAATTCGGCACGAATAGAATCTCAGCGAACGACGCCATCTCACTGATTCGCGAGCAACTCGAGCAAGCGATTGCGTTGAGGCTTGTGTCCGATGTTCCGGTGGGTACGCTGCTTTCCGGCGGCATCGACTCAAGCTGCGTGACATGGTACGCACAAAAGAACGCCGACCATCCGCTCTATACGTTTTCGATAGGCTTCGACGAGCACAGCGAACTTGAGTTTGCCAAGATTGTCGCGGACGCTGTGAAGTCAAATCATGTTGTCAGGCACTACGACGTCGCATCCGCCAAAGAGGATTTCGCGCGCTGGATGTTCTTGTATGGCGAACCGCACGGTGACTCCTCGATTTTCCCGACGACACTCGTTTCTCAGATGGCGCGCGAGAAGGTGACGGTCGCGCTTTCCGGTGACGGCGGAGACGAGATTTTCTGGGGATACAAACGCTATCAGCATTTCGCGGAACACAACGGTCAGCACGGTTTTCCTCTGCGCGGCGCGTTCCGCGACTTTGTGCACAAGTATTATCCGTTCATGAGCAAAGGGCGCATCCGTTCGCAGCTTTATCTGCTCGACGATTTCGAGCTGTGGTGCGTGTTGATGGGCGGCTTTCCCAAAGCTGACAAAGAGCGGCTGCTGAATGCTGAGCTTCTGCGCGAATTCAGAGACTACGACGACTATTGGTCGTGGCGGAGATTCTGGAAATCCGAGCTGCCGTTGGCAACGCGGCTGCAGTATCTCGACTTGAAAACGTATTTGCCCGACGACATCATGGTTAAGGTGGACCGGGCAAGCATGGCCGTTTCGCTTGAGGCGCGGGAGCCATTACTTGACCACAAATTGGTCGAGGCGGCATTCGCTCTTCCCGACAAGCTGCGCAGTGACGGCAAGACATTGAAACTTATTTTCAAACAAGCGATGCGCGGAGTGCTGCCGGAGTCCATATTGTCAAAACCGAAAAAGGGATTTTCGATTCCGTGGATGACGTGGGTAAAATCCATGCCGGACTTTGCTCAGCAACGCGGTGACGGCGGCTTTTTCAAGCGCGGACTTTCACTCCCCCCGAATTATACCGTACTGGTATTGCAGCAATGGCTGAAGCGTTAGACGTTCCGCCGTTTCATCATTAACTTCTCATCATCGACTTTAATTGCCCCGCCGACGCACACTCCATAATACGGTCTTCTCGCTGCTTGGCAAGGCACAGGCGGCAATATTCTCGTATATTGTCATCCGGCTGCTGCTTGACGTACTTACCGTTGAGCAATACGGACTGTACTCGCTGCTCTTTATCGGTGTGATGGTGAATCTTTCGATGGTGTTTCAACTCGGAATGCCGAATTTGATAACGCGCTATGTGCCGGAGCGGTTCACCTCAAGTGACTGGCGCGGGATTCACGAAATTTTCGGCAAGGTCCTGCGCACGCAATTTTTGGTCGCGATTGGTGCGTGCGTGCTGGTGTTCTTCCTCGCGCCGCAGTTGTGCAAGTGGATAAATTTTCCGGACGAAGCCAACATCCTGCGCGTGTTCAGTCTGGCGGCGATTCTCTATTTGCTGACGGAGGTCTATCACCTCGTCTTCAGCGGTATCTTCCGGCAGCAGACGATTTTCGTCGTTACCGTTCTTTACAACACGATTCGGCTCATTCTGCTCGGCGGTGTCTGGCTTTACTATCGCGACTTCATGGCCGTTGTTATCGCGGAAGGAATCGCGCTGTTTTTCTGCCTGCTGTTTTACGCACTCTATTACAAGCGAACAGTCAAAGTCGAAGCGGAATCAGCGGAGCTCGATTGGCCGCGCATGAAGAAGTTTGCGGGCCTTAGCTATGTCAACGAAATCGGCGTATCGGTTCTCTCGGTCGCCACGGATTTTTTTCTCGTGAGCGGAATTCTGGGCGGAGTGGCCACCGGATTTTACGGTCTTGCCAACCGCATCAATGACCTTGCACAAAAGGTGCTGCCGATGAAGATGCTCGGTCCGGTGATACAGCCGCTCTTCTTCAGCGAGTACGGTGCGAACAAGGAGAAGGCCGAGTTCGGATTCCGGATGCTCATCAAGGCGACGTTGTTTCCGACGGTCGCAGTCGCGGTTTGGCTTGCCGTGATGTCGAAGGAGGTCATCATTTATGTGTTCGACCCGCGCTACGCCGACGCATGGATGCTTGTGGCGGTGATGGCGTTATTTCTGCCTGCCGCGTCGGTGCGGATGCCGCTCGGGCTGATGATGCAGAATCATGAGCGGGTGGATATTCTCATTTTCGCGAAGCTTGCCGGCATTTTGAAAATCATCGCCGGTGTGCTGCTGCTTCCGAAATACGGTTACAATATCATGCCATGGATAACGGGATTTGCCGTTATTCTGCAGAACAACATTGTTTACTACAACGTCAAGCGCATCGCGAACGCGCGCATGGATGTATGGGGCAACATCCGCATCTGGCTGAATGCCGCCGCGGCAGGCGGCATCGTCTATTTCATCAAACCTTATTTGAACAGTCTCGGCGGCGTGATTGCGAGCGTGTTTGTCTTCGGTGCGCTGTTTCTGATTTTCTCAATGGTCAATCGCGGCTTCTCGAAGGAAGAGCGCGATTTCATCAACAGCAAACTGCCGAAGCCGCTCTGGAAGTTTTAATCCGGTTTGCGAGCGGTTGCCATCAAGCGGTGTTTCAATCCGCAGAACAACGGTGTCTCACCTAATAACTCCATGCACAGCAGCAGAAACAGCACCCAGCGCGGCTTATACATCGCCGGCACACCCCACCGATAAATTTTGATGTCCACAAAACCTGCCTCGCGCAGGTATTTTTTTAGCCGTCTGGCTGTATTGATTTTGTAGGGCGCGCGAAATGTGCCTTCGCTTTGGATTTTGGCGGCGCCTTTGAGCTTCTCCCGCCATTTGATGGAGAGAAACTTGTTGGGAAACATGAAGGGATTGAACACCGAGTTGGTGTTAATGATAAGTCTTCCGCCCGGTTTCAGCACGCGGAATGCTTCATTGCAGCATCTGGCGGGATCGTCAATATGTTCATAGACTGAATCGCTGTAATAGCCGGCGAACTGTTCGTCCCGGAACGGCAGTTCCTCCAACACTCCGATGACCTTATACTTCAATCCTTCGTTCTTCGCGATATCATCGGGCAAGGGGTCAATGCCGACAAGAAAATTCATCTTCTTCTCGCGTTTAGTCAGGTCGCTGCTTTCTCCGCAGCCGGCTTCGAGCACGGGCTCATCTTCCAGCCCGTCGGCCCATTCCTGCATGAAGGTGTGATTGTAATAACCGTTCTTGGCGGCCAATTTTTTCCAATAGCCCTTAAATGGCCACGGCACGAGTCGCAATTGCTCCTCGTACTTCATTCGAAATGCGCCTTTCGGCAGCGGGTTTTGTAAAGTTTCGGTCATTTATTTGCGCGGCTTCTTTTTAGGATGTACTTTCGGACCGGGTACGTCAATCAACCCTAACCGGACGTAACGTCGCATGACCTCGTAGATGTCCTTCTTGTCGCCTTTCTTGCGAATGCCCGCCGCGACGACAAATACGGAAACGATGTCATTGTCAATCCGATAGATGATTCTATATCTGTTCCCGATGACGTGCAACGCTCTGTAGCCTGTGAATTCATCACGGAGCGGCTCGCCCTGTAATTCCGGAACATGAGCAAGACCCTGTATCTTCTCATCGAGCAACCTCAGAATACGAATATCGGAAATGGACTTCAGCGAATCCACTCCGGTGCGCGTTACAACCACCTTGTAGATCAAAGCCCAAGTTCCTTACGCGCCTCTTCCCACGGAATGACTCTGCCGGCCTCAATGTCAGCGATCCCTTTGCGTATTTGCGCGACAAGCTCGGGATCGCTCATGATATCCATGGTCTCGACCATGGATTGATAGAGGTCCCAACTCATCACGGCGAGTTTCGGCTCGCCGTTACGTGTTATCGCCACCGTTTCGTGAGTTTTCTCGAGTTCTTCCGGCAGCCGTGTCAGCTGGTTGCGAGCTTCGCTTATGCTGATGTGTCTCGCCATCTTTTGTCCTTTCTGTTGTACAAATCAATGTACAAAGGAAATAGTTTCGATGCAAATGGTGTTTTTTGTGCTATGTGTAGAATAATCAATTAATTGAATTAATCGGCCTGTTGTGGCTGTTGCCGAAGCAAGACAACCTCTCGTGGTTTGCAGTTGCCATTGCGAAAAGGGAGAAGTATATTAGAAGGTAACTCTAACTCAGGCCCCGCACCATGCATTACTTCGTTCTCATGACACTGCTCCTCGCGGCGACAGCATTCGCTCGCGTGACGCCGCTGGTTGAGCATCAAAAGCCGCATTCGATTTGGCAGCATAAACCTCTTGAGCACCGCGGCTTTGTAATTCCTTTCGATGAGCACCTGAATCAGCGAATTAACACGGACAATTCCGGTGAAATACAGAATGAGCAGCAGGTTTGTATCAACCCGCTCGACCCGGACAATATGGTGGCCGTGTGGCGCGATTTCCGTCTGGGGTATCGCCGCATCGGTGTAGGCTATACTCTCGACGGAGGCTGGACGTGGCACGACACGCTCTTTCCGGCGATGTTCTACGAGTGGCAGAGCGATCCGGTGCTCGTGGTGGACCACAACGGCGTGTTCACGGCCAATATGATTTCCTTTGAGCCGAGCGGTGTGGATGACAACGGTTTGCTCTCGGTGTCTTCCTATGACGGCGGCGTGACGTGGACGGATTCGGTGTGGGCTGAACTCACGACGGACGGCTCCTCGTTTGAAGACAAGCAGATGATGGCGATTGACAACTCGCCGGATTCACCCTATCAGGGGACGTTTTATGTCGCGTGGGCACGCTTCTTCATCAATCAGAACAACGGCAACTTTGATTCGACTCATATCGTGCTGGTGTACAAGCGTCCCGGTGAAGCATACTCGGAGCCGATTCGAATCTCCGACTCGCGCTCGGTGCAATGGGCTAATGTGGCCACCGGCCCGAACGGCGAGGTGTATGTGTCGTGGGTAAGCTACCGCAACGACGGCATCATGTTCTCACGCTCGCTGGACGGTGGACAGACATGGAGTGACGAGCAGATTGTCTTTGAAACACGTTTTGCCAATGCCGAAATTGACCCTGCGCTACTCATCTTTTCGTACATGGCGATGGCCGTAGATAATTCGAACGGCCCCCATCGTGGCCGCATACACGCGCTTTATACGAACGCCGTACCGAATCTCTCTCACACCGAAGTATATTATACATCAAGTGACGACAGCGGCACGACGTGGCGGGCGCCAATTCTGATTGACGATGAGAATCAGCCGCATGCCGTGGACCAGTTCCATCCGTGGATAACCGTGGATGAAGAGGGTCGTGTGTGGTGCGCGTGGTATGACCGCCGCAACAGCGCGCAGAACATTCTCATGGATGTTTATTTCACGGTTAGCGAAGACGGCGGTCAAACATGGCGGCCCAACGAACGTATCACGGAAGTGTCCAGCAACCCGGGAGCGGGCACGCTCGATGCGGGGTTAATCGGTGAATATATCGGCTGGTACGCCGCGCATGACAAAGCAGTTTGCGTCTGGACCGACACCAGAATGGGTGACCAGGATGCTTTTGTTGCGGTGATTGATTCGCTGTTCGAGCCGAATGCTGTTGATCCAACTATTCCGAATCCGTCATCCTTCGTTCTTTCCGCCTATCCGAATCCGTTTAACGGGACAACCAATCTATCGTACACGCTCTCGAATCCCGCCGACGTGTCGCTGGAACTGTTTAACACGCTGGGCCAAAGTGTCCTGCAAAAATCGCTCGGTCAACTGTCCGCAGGCGAGTATACCTATTCGCTCGACCTGTCTCAACCCAGCGGAGTCTATTTCGCCAAACTCGCCGCGGGCAATCAAAATGCGACGGTTAAGTTGATGTTGATGAGGTAGGAATGCGCTTTCTTGTTCTTCTTGCTGCCCTCCTCTTCCTCTCCTGCGCGAGCAACCGCCACGCGCCGCCGCCGCTGGATGCGAAGGTTGGTGCGGAGCTGAAGAGCTATCTCGATGCGCACAAACAAACTCCGGTCGACTACGTTGTGAGCAAATTCGCCAATCACGATGTGGTGATTCTCGGCGAATACCACCGGATCAAAGAGAATGTCGAACTGATTCACGAGTTGATTCCGCGCTGCTACGGCCGCAGCGTCCGGACCCTTGCCACCGAGTTCGCGCGCCGTGAAGACCAACCGTTGATTGACAGCTTGTTAAGCGGCGCCACATATAATGAAGCGCTGGCGCGCGAAATTACGTTTAATCAATTTTCATTCTGGGGCTTTCAGGAGTACGTGGATATCTTCAAAGCGGCGTGGGAACTGAATCGCGCACTTCCTGACAGTCTGCCGAAGTTCCGGATTCTCGGCATGAACGATTCGCCCGATTGGTCGCACATCCAAACGGAAGAAGACCGCGACAACCCTGAGAAGAAGAAGAAAGTTTGGCAGGGCGGCGGTGAAAAGTTTTGGGCTAAAGTCGTGACCGATGCCGTCGCGAATGGCGAGAAAGTGCTGGTCTATTGCGGGATTCATCACGGCTTTTCATCTTACAATCAGCCGATAGTAGGTGACGGCAAATTCATTCGCTTTGAAACCGAACGCATGGGCAATTTTGTCAAGAAATCTCTTGGCGACCGTGTGATGACGGTTTATCTTCACGCTATCTGGCCGCCGAAAGACGGCTACGGTGGAATCTATGTCTATGCCGCCGACGGACAAATTGACGCGCTCTTCAAGGAACTTGGGCCAACTTATTATCCCGTCGGATTCGACTTGCAAAATACGCCGTTCGGAGTATTGAAAGGCGAAAATTCCGTTTACAGTCAAGGCTACGAGAATTTTACGCTCTCAACTTTTGCCGACGGTTGGATTTTTCAATGCCCGATTTCGCAATATCATGGCGTCACGCCGATTGAAGGTTTCATCAATGGCAAGAATTACGAACGCGCCAAACAGCAATC
>JABWCQ010000016.1 GCA_013360195.1 bacterium | reverse complement strand
TACCCCGCATCGGTAAGTGCGGCGGAATTATTTGTCTCTTACATGTGAGGTTGTTATGAAGAGACTCATTCTGTTGGCCATCTCGCAACTGCTGTTCTGTTCAATCGCTTTTGGACAGACAGACAATCCCGGATGTTATTTCTTATCTACTGTGACTGATGCGGCGTGCGAAAGCGACACAAGCTGCAGTTCCGCAGATCACTGCACGACGGCACAGTTTACAGTTCAATGTGCGGGGCTTATTCGCGCGAAGGCCTACACGAAAAGCGCTGACGGCACACCCTGCGCCCACTGCGCTTCTTGCGTCACAATTTCAACAGCTGGTGGATTGACATTACTCTCTTTTGATACAAGCGCGGAATGTGATGAATCTGGCGGTGAAATTTGCTGTGATTCAGCTTCGGTACGCCTTTCTCCTGGTAATTACAACCTACGAGTATGCTTAATACCTTGCAATGGAATCGACTACACGCCGTGCTGTAATGAAGGACACAATTTCAAGGCATGGGGAGTTGTCAGCAGCGATCCACTAAGTTGTCAATAGCATTCATACTCATTTATTTGTTGTTCGTGCTCGGGGTCTTCGAAGCTGTTGAAGGTCGCGTAATTACCGTGCCCGACAATGCGCCTACAATTCAAGTTGGGTTGGACAGCCTCAATAATGGCGACACGTTGTATATCAGGCGTGGGACATATCAAGAGATTCTTCTTGCCCCACAGCTTCAATTCGTAATCATTGGAGAATTCTCGCCGGATTCCGGTAACTTGGGACGCCCACTAATAGATGTCACCGCATTGCAAATGCCGGACACAACGCCAATCTTGCGGTTGCCCAGTCAATCAAATGCTACCATTGAGAGCATTCACTTCAAGAATGTCGCGCGCAGAGGAATCGTTTCTGTCGGGCTAAGTGCAGATCTGACAAACTGTGTATTGGACTCGACAAACATTGGGATTCGATTTGTACAAGACAATGTAGGGGCAACAATTACAATTCGGGATTGTCAGTTCTGGAGCAACTACGAGCATTGTATCGGCATGAATAGAGGCAATTCGTTAATTGCGAAGAACTGCATTTTCGCGGGGGCAGGAAGTCCATTCGGACGCGCGCTGATTTCCGTTGGAGAATCAATCATTGATTCATGCAGCTTCTGGAGCGAGATTCCGATTGGCCTTCTATTTTGCTATCAAGGGCCGCATGAAATTACCAATTGCACTTTTGGGCCCGTAACCGCGCCTGTCAGCGAGCCTGTAGTGCTCCTTGGAGGAGGCGCTATTGAATTTAGGAATAACAGTTTTGTTGATTGCTCTTTCTTTCAACATGTGTTAAGCGTGCAGTCTACGGAGGCGGACTCGGTTGAAGTCTGTGATAATCGGTTCTCGCGATGTGACGCATATGACTCGACGTTTTTGGCACAAGGAGTGCTCAGCGTCTCAACACAAGGCGAAATGCAGCGCGGTGCTCTAATTTGCGGAAATGAGTTTCGAGAATGTTTTGGCAATTCAGCAGTAGATGACATTATTCTTGAACCCGGTGTTCCTTCACTGCTTGAACGCAATTCATTCATACGCGACAGCATAAACGGACTCCCGTCAGTCTTTGCGGGCAACCCAATCTGGCAACCCACCCCGGTAACTCTGCGTGACAATGTCTGGGAAAACTGCGGCTACGCTGTTGAATTGAGCGCTGCTGCCGATGCTCGTTTTAACTACTGGGGACATTCGAGTGGCCCATATCACGAAATCGACAACCCCTTGGGCTTAGGGGACACAATCACCGGACCCGTGCCATTTATTCCGTGGCTTGAAGATACCATTGAAGCTGTGGAACAGCCACTCGTAGAACTGGTAAATGAGTTAACTGTTCAGATTTACCCCAACCCGTTCAACTCCACCATCACCATCGAATACGCGCTCATCCGCGAACAAGATGTGACATTGGAAATCTACGATGTGCGAACGCCAAGGCGTTGGAGTTCATTCGGTGAAATGGAATGCCGACAACTTCGCATCCGGATTGTACTTTGCCAAGCTGTCAACTCCGACCAACGCATCCCAAGCCGTCAAGCTTCTGCTGATGAAATGACCCGCTCTTTCAAGATCAAAGTAAAGCAGCCCGCATATCTCGTGCGGGCTGCTTTACTTTAGTTATAACGCGGACGTTGTCCGCAGTGTTAAGCTATTTTGTTCGCACAAAATCTATTCTGCGATTCTGCTGCCGACCTTCTTCGGTGTCGTTTGTGGCAATCGGTTTCTCCATACCAAATCCCTTGGTCGTAATGCGCGCGCCGTCAATGCCCTTTGCGACCAGCCACGCTTTAACCGATTCGGCACGCTGTTGCGACAGCCTCTCATTGTAGGCTTTCTTACCCTTGTTGTCCGTGTGTCCCTGAATTTGCACTTCAAGTTCCGGGTTGAACTTCAGCGTATTATAGGCCTTCATCAAGATTACTTCCGATTCCGGCTTGATGTCAGCCTTCGCAGTCTCAAACACGATACCTTCCAGCGTAATCGCCTGTCCGACTTCCGTCACGACCAGCTTCTCCACGTCATCTTCGGGATTCAGCGGATTATCGTTGCGCGAAACTTCTGTTCCATCGTCAATACTTCCCTTGTCCGTGTCGCGGTCAAGCGGATTCGTCTTGTGTGTGTTCACTTCCGCGCCGTCGGAAAGTCCGTCACCATCACTGTCAGGCCGCTTCGGATCCGTCGTTGTCGTGTTCAACTCGTCTCCGTCCGAGAGTCCGTCGCCGTCCGTATCCGGATTGAGCGGATCGGTCGTATAGGTCTTGACTTCGTCACCGTCGGAGAGTCCGTCGCCGTCGGAATCGGCCTTGAGCGGATTCGTCTTGTGAACATTGATCTCTTCGCCGTCCGTCAAGCCCTCTCCGTCCGTATCCGGATTCTTCGGATCAGTCATGTGTTTGTAATACTCGTCACCATCGGAAAGTCCGTCACCGTCCGTGTCGGGATTCTTCGGATCCGTGCCGATTTTCCGTTCATCGCGATCCGTGATTCCGTCGCCGTCTGTGTCCTTGTTTGGATTGCCGCGATGAATGCGAAGACCCGCGAGAATGTTCATATACGCATCGTCCGTGTCATCATAGACCGGATTCACGTCGTCCGACATTATCATATTGTATCCGCCGTGCAAATCGAACGACAGATACTCGTCAAGATGATACTGAATACCGACTCCCAAAGGAACCACCGGATTCCAGCCATCCACTTCAGCATCCTTGTCCGCCGCTTCCGGAACATCGGATACGTCATGGTGCAGCAATCCGATACCGGCGTAAACAAATGGGAACCACTTCTCCTGATGGAACGGAGCAAATCGCGCGCGCAGGTCAATCGGCATCAACTCTCCGGAATACTCTTCAGCGCGCAGCCGCGCAAAAGCGATTCCCAACTCAATCTGCAGCGGATCAGCAATCGGATACCCGAAACTATGGCGAACATTAAGACCGAAATCCGCGCCTTCAGATTCATTCGTCGGTGTTGCCACACCGGCTCCCAAATACCCCTCAAGTCCAAGGTCCTTAAACTGGGCTGTTGCCACCACAGGCACGAGCACAACGAGTAACACTAACATTTTCATCATTTTACGCATAATACACCTCATTTGCGTTTGTGGTTGGTGTGAGTTTCGTCACCAAGCGTTAGAATATATCATATTACTTTGCGAACGTCAAGTCAAATTATCGACACCCAGAGGCATCGAATGAATTTCCACAAAATAATGTGTATCTTGTCACACAACAACTGCACAAAGACGCATGAACTCGCACGAAATATTTGAAGCGCCCGCTTTGCGGGAAATCACCCTTCGGGTTGCCCAATTGAACGGAGTTAATCTTGGACAAGGTGTTTGCCTGCTTCCCACACCGGACCTTGTTCTCGATGCTGCCAATCGTGCCATACAAAGTGGCTTGAACACGTATGCGCCGCCGCAGGGAATCGAACCGCTGCGAGTTGCTTTGTCCAATCGTCTGAACCGCTGCAACAGCATCTTGTGCAAGCCGGACAATGTAATCGTTTGCGCAGGCTCGACCGGAGCGCTTGAAGTCATCAGCGAGACGATGCTTCGAAAAGGGGATGAAGTTGTGCTCTTCCGGCCGTACTATCCGTATCACTACAAAATGTTCATCCGCAAGGGCGTCACCATTCGCTTTGTTGAGCTGAACTTTCCCGATTGGAATTTTGATCGCGAGGACTTCGCACGCGCCGTCACGGCCAAAACCAAACTCGTGCTCGTGAACACGCCGCACAATCCAACCGGAAAAGTATTTTCACGAGACGAGCTAAACTTCATTGGCGAAGTCTGTCAAAGGCACAACGTGCCGGTCATCAGCGATGAGGTCTATGAGTACATGACATACGACGGACGCGCACACGTGTCCATGGCCGCGCTTCCGGCTCTTGCGGAGAGGGTTATCACCGTCGGCTCCTATTCAAAGACTTTTGCGATTACCGGCTGGCGCATCGGTTACATCGCCGCACAGCCAGAACTCGCGGCGAAATTCCGCACCATCAATGACCAGATGTATGTCTGCGCACCGACTCCCTTACAGCATGCGGTCGCCGCGGGAATCAACGAACTTCCCGACACGTACTACTCAAACCGTTTGGCCGAATACGCAAGCAAACGCGACTTTCTCTATGAAGCGTTGAAAAATGCGGGCTTCACGGCATTGAAACCGGAAGGATCCTATTACATGCTCGCGGGTACATCAGGACGGTTTCCCGGCCTGACCTCTGAACAAGTGTCCGGCATTCTCATAGACAAAGCTCATCTCGGCGCGGTTCCCGCTTCCGATTTTCTCGGCGGCGAAGTCAGGAACAATCCGGATCGCTCGAATTTCCTGCGCTTTTGCTTCGCCGTACCCGATGCGACGCTTGAACGCGCGGCCGGGAGCTTGCTCTCGGTGTAACATGAAGTTTCCGTATGAGAAAGGGCAGCGAATCCTCGCTGCCCTTTGTGTTTTGAGGACAACGTGGTTACGCTGGAACGTTCACCTTTCGCGAAACGCCGGTCTTGTTCTTGATGACTTGCTCCGTCACATAGACGGCGAGCTTTTCGGCGCTCCTTGTCCAGTTGAAACGGGAGGCCTCCATACGAGCGGCCTGCGTCAGGCGGTTTCGCTCCGCAGGTTCAAGCAAAAGTTTCTTCATAGCGGCGGCCAGACCAGCAATGTCTGATGGTTCGATGAAAATAGCTGCATCGCCGCAAGTTTCTTCTTGAGCGAGCTGCTTGCCGGCAATCACCGGAGTGCCCATCTCAATCGCGTTGACGAGAGCAAGCGACAGTCCCTCCATTAAACTCGGGTTGACCACCGCGACAGTGTCGCAATATAGTTTTGCAAGCTCGGCGTCGTCAATTCTCGGCGGAATCACCAGCACATTGGGGTCAAGTCCGTCTCGTGCGACGGCGGCACGGAGCTGCTCTGCCGCTTGAGTATTAAGGCCGCAAGCCACGACCAGCTTAATCGCGGGCTCTGTGCTGCGGCGAATCTCCTCGATGGCCAACAGTACGGCGCGCAGATTCCGCACCGGTTTAAGTTCGCCCGACATCAGGAAGAACGGAGTTGCGCTGTTGAGTTTCGTGCGCAATTCGTCGGTCGTAAGTTGAAGTGCGGCATCGCTCTTCTTCAAAATGGCGCCGCCGTGCAGTACGCGTAAATTCTTCAATCGCGTGCCGAGCCGAATCTGCATTTCTTGCAATGTCGCCTGCGACGTGCAGAAGGTGATATCGCAGTGCTCCTTCACCGCATTCAACGACTGCACATACCTGTCGCGCACAATGGGGTCATGCGTAAGATAGTGCTGTGGATAGGCGAGCGGAATCAAATCATTCATGGTGCATGTCACAAGCAATCCCGCCTCTTTGGCAGCGCGCATCGAATCCGCCGCCGCTTCGCTTAGAGGGTTGGGAATGTACAATGCTTGTGCGCCGCGCTTGGTCAAGTCGCGCCACGCGATGAGCTCGAAAGCTTCCAGAGCGCCTGCCGTCTGCAGACGGGCTTCGAGTCGCTCCGGCCTTGAACTGACAAGCTGCAGCGTCCAGGCGGGACGGACGTCCCGAAGGTGATTAAGCAGCTCAAGGAAGTATCGTCCGGATTCGGAGGAAAGTGCGGCGTCGTCAAGCAGGATGTCGGCGTCAACTGCCAGCGTGAGTTCCGGCCCGGGCGTGACTTCGAAATGCGGCAGCGCATTCGCACGCGCAGTCACTCGAACGTTTGGAACAACGGCGGTGCTGTTGATGTCAATCAGATAAAAGTCGGAATCGTCCGAACAATCAAGCTCATAGTCAATCGCACCGGCGGACTTCAGCATCGCGTCCACGAGCTGCCGGGTTACCAGCCAGCGGTGCTCCGGATTATGAACGAGGTCGGGATTGTAGTCAGGTTTGTCCGCGTTGGGAATCGTAATCAGCACGCGCTTGCCGACGCGCATGCACTCCTTGAGAGCGACGACGGCCATTTCCCATTCCACGTGTTCGAAAATTTCCGGCGACATCACCGTGTCAAAACTCTTGTCGGCATAGGGCAGGCCGGTGACGATGTTGCCGTACTTGAACTTTATGGACGGGCGCAGCGCGCGCGCGACGTCGAGACGCTCGCGATAGATATCCACGGCTTCATGTCCGCGGCAGTACTGCACGATGTAGCCGTTTGCGGGGCCGATTTCGAGAATGCGGCCGCGTGCTTTGCTTGCCAGCCAGCGAACGCGTTCCCGCTGCAGCGTTTCCGTGTAGATTTCATCGGGATGCGTGGCATAATACTTCATCAGGTCGGTTGTGCATGCGGGTTCGCGTGTGATGACCTGCTCGTAGGTGGCGAGGTGCTTGCGGGCGAAAACCTCCCAGCTTGCATTGCCTGCGTACTCGGTCACTTCGTCCTGCAGAGTGCGCGTCAGGAACGGGTTCGTGAGCGCGCGATAAATGGCGCGCGGTAAGTCAAACTGCTCGGTCGTGCGCAGGGTCACGGGTGACGCAACGTCAAGGGCAGGCGAGTTTGATGTTACCACAGGTCTGCCGGTCGCCAGTGCGCGCGTCAGGCAAGCTGAGCCTTCAAATCTCTGACTCTTGTAGTTCAACACAATGACGTCGCAGGCCTGCAGCGTGACGGTCAATTCCTCTTCCGGAATGTAATCGGAGAGGAAGCGGATTTTGTCCGTCAATTTCAGTTCGATGACCCGATTCATGCATTGCAGGAGATACTGTTGTCCCTCTTCGCTGGACGGATGCGGCGCGCCGATGATGAGCAGCTTCGCATCGGTCATTTCAAGCAGCTTGGGAAAGGCCTCAATCAGTTCAAGCACGCCTTTGTGCGGGTCCATCATGCCGAAGGTTGCGACAACTTTTTGGGCGGGATCCCAATCGAGAGCGAGTTTGGCTTCGGTAACGTCGGAAAATAGCAGTTCACCGACGGGAATGGGCATACATTTCACGCGTTCCGGTGGCGCGCCGAGTGCAATCAGTTCAACGGTGTTTTGCGGGTGATGTACCCAGCAGGCGTCGCTGAAACGGGCGATTTCCGCGAGTCGTTCATCGCGGGTTTCGGTCGCATGAAAGGTGGTGACCAGGCGAATTCCGTGCGCACGTGCTTGCTTCATGAGCTCAAGGAGCCAGCCGTCCAGAGCGAAAATGCCGCCGTGATTTATGTGCAGGACTTCTATTTTGTGTTTCAGCAGCTGCGGCAGAACATCGCGGCCGCCGTCCTTGTCGCGACTCCAGCAGCGCACGATATTGGGCAAATCCGCGGCGGTCAAATCGGTAGTGCGCTCAGCGAGAATCAGCACGGTTTCGCCTTGATTAGTGAGCGCTTCACACAACTGCTCGGCATAGATAGCAAGTCCGCAGCGCTGGTGGTAGGTGGTCAGGATGGCGACCCGCGCGTCATTCACATCGGACATGAGAACCCCCTTCTTGTCGAGCGGTGTAATGCGACCGTCAGCCAGACGCATGAATCCGTCTTCGAGATAGTATTTGTCGGAGTCATTGAGCATCAGGTCCTTCCAGCGCGCCAACAAGCGTTGGTAGTTCGCGCCGTTTTTGTCGTGCCCTTTGACGGTTTTCGATTCGTGATGAACGATTTTGCTGTCGGGGCAATACCACACTTTGCGGCGGGTTTGCGTGACTTTCATGCAGAGATCAATGTCTTCACAGGAGTTGACGAAACTCTCGTCAAATCCGCCGACCTCCATGAAAAGCTGCCGCCATATCATCAGACAGCTTCCCGCGATGAATTGAAACGCGCGCGGTTTGTTGACGGCAGGATGTGTGTGCTGCAGCTGATTATTATAGATGCTGTGCACGATGCCGCGTTCATCGCAGACGATACCGGCCTGCTGAATTGTGGAGCGGTCGGGATAGAGCTGCATGTTTCCGACGATGCCGATGGAGCGGTCTTCGGAAATGGCCTTGACCATAGCGTCGAGCCAATTCGGCAGCACTTCCGTATCGTTATTCAGAAAGACAACCAGCTGTCCGGTGGATGCGCGCGCGCCGTCATTGCAGGAGCGGGCGAAGCCGTAGTTGCGGTCATGGGTGATGACGGTAACCCTGTCCCCCAGGGACTTCAGATACTCCGCCGTGCCGTCCGTTGAGCCGTCGTTCACGACGATGATTTCAAACGGCGTGTGCTCTTGCGACGCGAGCAGCGAATTCAGGCAGGCCTGTGTGTAGGTCAGGTTGTTGTAAACCGGGATGACAACCGATGCGACAGGTTTTTGTTTTGGCAGCACCGTCACATCAGGTTTGGCGACGAAGATGAATTGTTGAGCGGTGAGCTCGTTCAAGTCGTCAGGACTGACATCGCGCAGCACGAGCCCGCCTAAATCGAGGGTGAGATTGTCATGCGGTAGCGAGGTCATTTGCGATTCAAACAGCGGGTCGCGGACGGTTTCGACAAGTTCAGCTCGCAATCCGGCAGTCGCGAAGAGCCGTTCCATGTCCTTGCGGGCGAAGAAGCGCAGATGAGTGCTGTCGAGAATGCCGTATTCCTGATAGTTCCAAGAGCCTTCGAGCAGCTTACCAATAACGCCGAGATTGCGGACATTGGGCAGACTGGCGATAATGCAGCCCGCAGGTTTCAAATGCACCATCAGTTTCTTGAGGGCTTTCCACGGGTCAATCAGGTGTTCGAGAACGTCACCGCAAAGAATGCAGTCGAATTGCCGCGGAGCGAACGGCAGGGTGTCCGCTTCAACATCGAGGACATGCACATCGGCAAGCACTTGACGCGCGACATTGGCGACTTCCGGATGAATTTCAATTCCGGACACGCGGGCGCCCGTAAGCTGGTTGATGAGTTTACCGGTGGCGCCGTTGCCGCAGCCGACATCGAGCACTTCGCGGGCGGTGACGGGAACCAGTTCAGCCAGATTGCGCCGCGCATTCGCGTAGTAGTAGTCGGGTTTAAGAGTTTGCTTTTCGACTTTTGCGGCCTGCTTGTGCTGAAAATTCGGGCGGCCGTCCCACGGCGCGAGCGTCATATGCGGCTGGTCGAGAAGGTGCTCGTAGTAGCCTTCGTTCGCGTGCTTGATATCCTTGGATTTGTTCCACTGATATTTGCGGACGCGGTCTTCGGCGAACATGTAGCCGAGATGCTCGATTTTAATATCCGCGCGAATCCGTTCGCCTTGCAGGTTTTGCGGAGTCCGTTCGCAATGCAGATTTCCGGCGTGCGCGGTAGGTTCGAAGCGGAGTTCGTTCCACTTCTGAGAAAGCGGCCGGAACAGACAGGGGTGATAGATTCCGGTGTAGATACCGTCGGTGCGATAGTGCCTGCGGTCGTTCCAAAGATAGAGAAATTCGAAATCTATCTGCGAGACACTGGACGGGCAGTTTCGGATCTGATGGAGAATCCTCTGCGGCGCGGTGGGTTCGAGAACTTCGTCGCCGTCAATGCAGAGCATCCAATCGAACTTGTGTTCGAGTGCCATCGCGAACATGCGATTCTTGTCGCGTGCTTTGTCCGTTTCGGATTCGATTTCCTGCCTGTAGGCGGTGACGGCGGGATGAATTCGGCAGATGTCGGGTGTCTTGTCGGTCGAGCCGTCATCATAGACAATTATTCCGTCACAAATGCGGGCGGCGCTGTCGAGAACTTCGCGCAGCCAGCGGTCTTCATTGCGAATATTCATCATCGCGAAGATGACGGGATGACGGAGGGTTTCCGAGTTTGACGCCGTGGCGATAAGCGTGTCGTTGTCAACGCTGATGCTGACGGAGTCGAAGTAGAGTTCAAGTGAATTCCGGAGAGTCGAATCCGTAAAGAGTGTGACGTGTCCGGGATGATAGGCCGCGAGATTGTCAGGCACAGCGACGGTCAGATAGCCGTTGTCGGCCAGCAGGCGCGAACATTCCTTGACCAGCGGAACCGAGTGACCGATTTCAGAGAAGACACCGGTGATGACGATGCCGTCGAAACTGCCGTCAGGGAGGGGAATGCGGGGACCGTCAATGAGTAATGCTTTGACGTTTGCGTCCTCCATGCGAGACAGCGAGCGGCGAACATCTTCGGTGGCGGCAAGCGCAAGCGGAGACCAATCGGCGAGCGTGACTTTATAGCCGAGTTTAATGAATTCTCCGGCTGCAGCACTGCGGCCGTTCCCCAGAACTAAAACGCGGCCGTTGCGCTTGGTATGCTTATGTACGGATTTAACGAGACCTGTTGGTGACGATGGAGTCGTTCCGAGGAATTCGTTATTGCGATCACTACGAACAGAAAACAGCTCATCGCGACGCTGTTTCAGGATATCGAACGGAGACTTGTAAAAAGGGTTTGGGGTGGCCATGGCCGACTGCCTTCAGGCAAAGTTCTGTGAATTGAGAAATTACATATAACATTTAGCAAAGCCTGTACCACGAAAAGTGGAGGTTTTGGTTATTGTTTATATATAATTTACCTCAAGACAGATGTTGCCTTAGGCAGAAAGTACCCGCTTACTCCGAAGGGAATGGCCAGTGGAAAAACAGGTTGGTGCGATGATCAACACAAAGGAATAAATCCGCATCATGGGGAAGGAGACACGGAAGCCAAGCGGCGGCATTGGATTAGCCGGATTGGTGAAACGGTGTGCAAATCAATCGAATCAACGTGCATAATATAATACTGAAATTACGTTTTGTCAAGCTTTTTTTCAAAAATTATGCAAATAATAGATAAACATATGTTCAATTTGAAATTAGGGACAGGTTTGCCGGACAGGATATTGGACTTACGTAGCCGGAGAAATAAAAAAAGGAGGCATGGAGTGAGGAAATGGAGGTGCAACTCAGGTAGCTAATGCAGAGTCTTGTTATATAAGTAATTATAAATTGGGAACAGGTTTGATGAAGGTTTCGCTGTTGTTGCTCCTGCTAGTCTTTCAGGTTAACGTAGATTTGCGTGCGATGATCATGCGGCATGACCGCCCGGATTCGCTTTATCTTGAGTTGGGAAATCAGTTTCCTTGTGTGGGACAGATCATGAGAATGGGCGGGGCAACGCTGATAGCACCGGATGTGGCGGTGACTGCGGCGCATGTTGCCATGGCAATACAGCAGCGAAATCCAACGGTAGAATTAGGCGGCGAGCTATACGGAATAAAAGAGATGCTCATTTTTCCGCAGACATCACAGCGCGAATTCAATCCTGATCTTGCATTGCTGCGACTTGACCGCGAGGTAATCGGGATTGAGCGAGCGAGGCTCTATACGCTTGAGCCTGAAGCAGGGAAGGCAATTTATTTCGTCGGCTGCGGAAACTCAGGGAACGGCAAAGAGGGAGTGACCATTCGCGACGGGAAACGGCGCGGAGCAAGCAATATCGTAGATTCGGTGTCGGCAACCGAACTCTACTTTGATCTTGATTCGGCGGAAGGCGCAACGGAGTTAGAGGGGATAAACGGCCCCGGAGACAGCGGCAGTCCGACACTATATAAAGAGGACGGCAAGGTCTATCTTGCCGGAGTCAGTTCGCGCGGAGTTCCGGGACCGCAAGGTGTGTTTCGATATGGTTGCGGTGATATTCATGTGCGGGTGAAGTCGTTCGCGGGGATAATCGAGGAGCTGTTGATCAACCCGGAGAAGTGGGACCAGGATGGATACCGGCGCATCATTCCGTCAGAGCGTGCCATGCCGGAGCTGCCTGAAGATGCGCGGGGAGATATCATCGGTGAGTTTGTGCGCGTATTTGCCTCTCGCAAAAGCGAGGAGTACGAAAGATTTTCGCAGCGCTATCGCACGGCGGAGGTGCTTGCGAAGCGTACGCCGGAGGAGCGGAGCGAGTGGTACGAACAGAGTTTGATAGATTATGGAGTCATCGAGCCGGTCATCGTGCGGGAAGTGAATGCAGAAGAAATCGAAACGCAGATGATCACGGAAATCGGAGCGTTGCTGACATTCCGGTTCACATTCAGCGGCGATGAGCCCCTTAAGCTCGAGTCCGTATCGATAGAATAGTACAGAGGGGCAGAAGGGGAATCAGGCCGCAGCGTGCTGCGGCCTTTTTCTGTTTACTCGAATTCAGTAAAATGGTGAATTGGGTTGCGGGAAGCAGTCAGAAGGCGTATATTCAGGGGCATCTCGGCGCACGGAAGACAAAAAGCAGGACAGTCAGCCTCAGAACAGATGAGCCACATATCCGATTCAGGCCGCACGGTCGCAGCGACATTCACAGAGCAGTCCGCACTGTTCATCTCACTGATACGGTGGACAATATTGTCACTGGCAGTGGGGGGGATGGTGGGCTGCTCGACGTATGCATTTGTGACGCTGCTGGACAGTGCGAGTAAGAGCACGTCAGAGTTTTCGTATCTGATATATTGCCTGCCGGTGACGATGGTCTTAGTGGTATTCCTCATCAGAAGACTTGCTCCGGATGCGGAGGGACACGGCACGGAGCGAATCATCGACGCTGTCCACAATGAGAGCGGACGAATCCGGCTGCGAGTTGTGCCTGTGAAAACGCTTGCGACCATCATGACGATTGCCGGAGGCGGCAGCGCAGGCAAGGAGGGTCCGGCAGCTCAGATAGGAGCATCGCTGGCATCAGGGTTTGCAGGATTGCTCAAGCTCAGCGACCGTGACCGGAAGAAGCTTGTGGTCTGCGGAATATCAGCAGGATTCGCATCGGTGTTTGGAACACCGGTCGCTGGCGCGATATTCGGGATTGAAGTCTTGTTCCTTGGACAACTGCTGTATGATGTTCTCGTGCCGTCCTTCATCGCGGGAATCACTGCTTATCAGGTGGCATCGTACTTGGGTGTTCACTACTGGAGTCATACAATTGTAGATGTGCCCTCGCTGGAGGGAGGGTATGTGATTCAACTTGTGCTGACAGGCGTGGTGTTCGGAGTTGTGACCGTGGTGTTTATTGAAGTTGTGCGCTGGCTGAGAAAGCTGTTTCCCTATTTATGGCCGAACTCATATCTTCGAGCCGCGATGGGCGGGATGCTGCTCATAGGAGTTTCGGTGGTATTCGGGCACTCGGTGCTTGGTTTGGGGACGAACTATCTTGAGCTTCTGTTTGAAGGAGAACCTGCAGCAAGAACGGATTGGATAGGAAAAATCATCGCGACGGCGATCACGCTGGAGTCGGGAGGATCGGGAGGTGTGGTCACACCGATATTCTTTATCGGTGCCACATTCGGGAGCATGTGGGGATCTTTGATCGGGGTGAATCCGGTGACGATGGCCGCACTGGGAACAACGTCGGTGCTGTCGGGAGCTGCAAACACACCGATTGCGGCATCAATGCTCGCCATAGAGATGTTCGGACCGCAGATCGGGCCATATGCGGCGGGGTGTGCGATGGTTTCATTCATCATGACCGGGCACCGGAGTATTTATCCGAGTCAGGTGTTATCAGCGTCAAAGAGCGATTCTCTTCGCAGTCCGTTAAATCGTCCGCTGGAGAGTTCCTCGACGGGCATATCGGAAGAAGGTCAGGAGGAGCTTGAGCGGGTGTACTCGCTGCCGCGGCGGTTATGGGAATTTCTGTCGAGGGGCATTTGGCTGAGCGGGCGCAAGTGACGAGTCCCGTATGGGAGAGAAAGAGCCGCGAGAAGTCGCGGCTCTTTTGTTTGGCAGCAGAAGAGAGATTACTTCTGCAGGAGCATTTTGCGGGTTTCGGTTTGGACGCCCGCCGTGAGTTGATAGAAATACATTCCGCTGGCGAGGTTGGCCGCATTGAAGGCGGCGACATGACGGCCTTCGGGCAAGGCACCGTTTGCGAGCACAGCTACGCTGCGGCCAAGCATATCGAAGACTTCGAGTTTCACATCGGAAGCGGCGGTCAGAGTGAATTCGATGTTGGCAACAGGGTTGAAGGGATTCGGATAGCTCTGCGGATTCTGAATAGGGAACCAGTTGCCGTCGGCAGGACGGGCAACTTCGGCGGGAACGATGGGCGGCGGGGGGAGTTCTTCATCATTGCGATAGTGGAAGACACGACCGGCATATGTGGAAAAGTAGCCGTTGCCGGGGCTGGTGAAGCAGAGGCTGCTGATGCGGCTGACGCAGGGAGTTTCGAGCTGCGTCCATGTGACACCGCCGTCAACGGAGCGTGCGATGTAGCCGCTGTCACCGCAGACCCAGACGAGATTTTCGGTGACCATTTGCACTTTGAACAGTTCGCGATTGGTACCGCTGGAAACTTGAGTCCAGTCTTCGCCGCCGTTAGTGGTGCGGAAAATCATGCCGTCCGTGCCGACGACGACGCCGAGCTGTGCGTTCCACATATCGATGGAGTGGAAGGTGCTGTCGTAATCTGAAAAGCTGTTTTGTTCAGCCCAGTTAGCGCCGCCGTCGGTTGTCATGTAGATACGACCGCGATTGCCGCACATCCAGCCATTTGACCTGTCCAAGAAGTCGAGGCTGGTAAAATAGAAGAGATGGCCGTGAGCTGCGGGGGTCCACGATGCACCGCCGTTTGTTGTACGGGGACGGAGGCCGTGCCAGCCGCATGCCCAACCATAGAGAGAGTCGGTGAAATGAATGTCGCGGGTAAGTTCGCCGGCGATGTACATGTTTTCCCAAGTGACACCGGCATCGGTAGTGCGGTGTATGTAGCCGTCGTCACCGCAGGCCCAGCCGAGTGTTGGAGTCAGGAATTGGAGTGAGCGTGCGCCTTCGGTGAAGCGCGAGAGAGTCCAAGAGTCTCCGCCGTTTATCGTGTAGTAGACACCCAAGCCGGTTGCACAATAGCCGTGCAAGGAATCGGTGAACACGACATCCTGCAGTCCGAAATTAAATTCAGGCGAAGTAAGCTCGTTCCAAACGGGATCGGTGGAAGTTGCAACATCGAGCGTGGCGCGCAAATTGGAATTGTAGAGGTCGGTGTAGTTATGCGAGCCGCGAACGGTCATACGTCGTGACCAGCTTGCACCGGGCTGAATGATGCCGCTGTAGAATTCACCTTGATAGGTTGTGATGTAGCGGTTTTGTCCGCTTTGGTTCAGCCAGCGCACGGTGTCGCCGATGTCCACATGGAGGTAGAACGGGGAGATGCTGCCGTTTTCGAGAATAACTTCGTGAGTGGTTGCCTTGGCCATTCCAATGGCGAAGAGGATTGAAGTAAAGAGGGAGATGAATCGAAGGTGCAAGCGCATTGTCGTCTCGTTGGTTTGTTTGTATTTGACAGACCTTAAGACAAAGCACGTGCCAGAGGCGAAGATGTGATCGGAGCAGCCGCCGGAAAGCCGCCGCTAAACTACAGCTTGATCAGAGTTTACCAGGGAGAATGTGACGAATGTGAAAATGCGGACGGGTAGGACGGAGGAGATGGAATAGTTGAGTAAAATCTGTGGAATTCGTGCCTCAGTGTGGCGGACGTGTCCAAGAAAATTCAGCTACGAGTATTTGGCAATGTAGTGTTTGACGGAAACTTTGCGGGCGGTGTTTTCGCTGCTCATATAGCGGACTTGTCCGAAAATTTCGCGCTCTGGAAACCATGGGCGGTCATAGCGGCCAAGACACCACAGTATACCGGAGTAGGAATTTGGGTCGCGGCCGTCAAGGGCGAGTTTGTCGTTGAGTTCAATCATAACCTCAAGAGCTTCTTCTGGAGAAGATGTCCACTCGAGAATCTTCTTTCCCCACAACATCCGTAGGTAGTTGTGGATTCTTCCTTCCCGCACGAGCTGAGTTTGTGCGGCATTCCAGAGCGGGTCGTGCGTGGCGGCTTGTTCGAACTGTTCTTTGGTGTAGAGCCACTTCCGCCGGTCGCGCTTGTGTTCATTCAGAGATTTCAGAGCCCACGGAGGCAGAGACGAAAAGTCCTTGTAATCCTCGCGCAAATGATTGAAGTTGTAACCAAGCTCACGCCAGGTAACGAGTTCATCGAGAAAACTCTCGGCATTCGGGCTCATGTTCCACCAGCCTTCCTTTTTCCCTGCGACGGAATCGGCAAGCTTATCAACAGACCAGCGCTCGAGTTTGGCAAGGTCGGAGAACACCCTGTGCGCGCTGATGTGTCCGAAGTGCAGATAGGGACTGAGCCCACTGGAAAAGTCCTGCTCGGGCTGATTTCGGTCTGCGGCATAGCGGGGGAGTTTGTGTGAGAGGAATTGAGCCAATGCCGATTCGGCGGCCGACGTGCCTCCACGGATTGATACAGGCTGCACCTCATGCAATAGCGGTAAGTTATTTGTCCAAGCTAAATCAGCGAGCAGTTTCTCTGGATTTGCGACAGGCCAAGTTGCGGGGATGCGAGAATCCAGCTTCAACGGAGGCAAAGAGACATTTGCAAGCGGGTCGGCGGCAGGAAAACTTGCAAGATGGTCGCGGAGATTTTTCTGCAGGAAGCGGCGGAATGCGAAGGCGGTTGGAAAGGTAACTTCGGCGGCGCGCAGGGGGAGCAGCCCGCAGGAATCAATGGCTTCGATTCTACAGGGGAAGGACGCGGCAGCGTCGGCAACAAGCTCGCGATGCATGGCCATGGGAAAATCGTCCACGACGACAACGCCAGCTTGCGATGCCAGGGCGCGGAGTAAGTCTGCGCGCTGCCCGGGAATCGTCTCTACGAAGGGATAATATGTCACGGGTTTTTTCTTGAGCCGG
This sequence comes from bacterium, assembly GCA_013360195.1. Classification (NCBI taxonomy): domain Bacteria; species bacterium. The sequence continues at coordinate 105,291 of JABWCQ010000016.1, read as the reverse complement.
GAAGCATTGTCGGCCATGCCCTGCAGGAGAAATACATGTTGGCGAGGGCTGGCAAAATCGTATACAAGAGTTACGGATTCGAGAATGAGGAGCGGCAGACCGAGATTGAGAGACCATTGCACAGCTCGTTCAAGAGCGAAATTGTATGTGACCCGACGCTGGGCAAGCATCCAGTAAAGAACAAAGATTCCTTTATGAGGAGCGTGCGAATTCGCTGGTGACAGCCTGAGCATTCGTGAAGGCGTTGAGAGGGTCATTATTTGTGTAATTTAGAGGTGCAAGAACCGGGAGTTAGGACGATGTCCTCTTATTCCGGGACAAAGCGGTCGGTATAGGAATGGGTTATTAAAGCAAACTCTTCACAAAATTACAAGTTACGAGATAAAACACTGGTTCAGGTCGCTATGAGGTAGGCTCTAACTATTTTCGCAACAGGCTCGAAACTACTTGACGAAATAGTAGTGTTAGTATATTTTACATAGTGCATCATGGATTACAACAGAGGTTTAAATAGTTCGATCTTGGTGGTACGAAAATTCCTAAAAAATGGAGTCCCGGTATGCGTAAGTATTTGATTTTGTGTATCATGGCCTTTTTTGGCCTGTCGTCTGCCGTTTTGGCTGACGTAACACCTGGTCCGGCCTTAAAGGGTGACGAAGGTCGGCAAATTCAACGTCCAGTCGATCGGACGGGTTCATGTGTTTTGACCACGCTGGCAGCGACAGCCACGGTCAACTCGTTTGGTTGGGATTTTGAAGACAAGTACGCTTCGTACATTGATCCCGAGACCGATGGTGACGGCAATTGCTCGGCACCGTTTTATCCGTTCCATATTACGTCCGTTGACGTGCCGTTGTTGTTCTTCTTTGACTCAACGGGTATCGGAACGACGGTGAACTACCGTGTGTCAATCCACTGTCCGAAGGATGCCGCTTCTCCAGGCGTGGCTCAGAACATCAAGGGCCCGGGCGCTGAGATTTGCGGCGTCAACGTCTCCTACACGGTGACCTCGGAAGACTACAATTCGCCGAACACGTTTGTTCAGAACGTCGCTCTTGAGTGCTGTGTCAGCGGCCCGTTCTACGTTGTGGCTTCGTTCTTGAGCTATGACGGCGGCGCCGGTCTTGCTCCGACTCCGGGATTTGACCTGACGGTCGGCGGCCCGACCTCAGAGCCGGGTGACGCGTGGTACTACTTCTTCCTCGGCGGCACGCCGGATTACTGCTGGTTTGACGGTTCGCGCGACTTTGGCTGCGGCGCGTCCTGCTATCCCGGTGACGTTGCCTTGTTTGTGAACGGCGATGCCGGCTACACGGCTTGTGAGCCGATCGCCTGCGCACCGTGCACGCGCAACTATCCTGGTGACGACGCTTCGAACCCGATCATTATTGATTCACCGGAATGGTCGCGTGTAATCGACCTCTGCGATTACTGCAGCGACTATGACGTCGTGAATTACGGTTTGGGCACGTTCTCCGGCAGCAGCCCGGACGTTGTGTTGAGCTTCACGTCGATTGTCGATCCGACCTGCTTCAACATTCTGATTACTCCGCTTACTGCCGAGTGCAATCAGTGGTTCCGTCTGCGTTCAATTCTGTTTGACAGCTTTGGCGCACTGTCGGGCGGTACGCCGGTATTCCCGGCCTACGGCGTCAGCCAGACTCACAATTTCTCAGGCAACGGCGGTCCGGATGATTTGGGCTGCTGGTTCCCGGACACCTACTATTTGATCATTGACAATCGTCAGTATTGCTGCTGCCCGATAGAAGTGACATTTGTTGGTGACAATGTGCTGGCCGTCGAGCTGACGAGCTTTGATGCAATCGCCGGCAACGGCCAAGTGACGCTGAACTGGCGCACGAATGCCGAGAGCGATATCGCCCGTTGGGAGATTTCACGCAATGGTCAATTCCTTGCTGAAGTTGACGGACTTGGCGACAATCCGACCGGACACACCTACACCTTCGTTGATAACAGCGTGACGAACGGCGAGACCTATATCTATCGTTTGACCGCTTATGATATCAACGGCGCGGCCACCGTTTTCGGTATGTGGGCAGAAGCCACTCCGACGGCTGGTGCTGGTGTTGTGACTGAGTATGCGTTGATGCAGAACTACCCGAACCCGTTCAACCCGACGACCACGATTGAGTACACCGTTCGTGAGCTTGGCAATGTCGAGCTGAAGGTTTACTCGGTTGACGGCCGTGAAGTTGCGACGCTTGTCAGCGGTCTTCAGGACGCCGGCAGCTATTCGGTGGACTTCGACGCTTCGGGTCTGGCGAGCGGTATGTACCTGTACAAGATGACCGTGAATGGTTTCACGGCCACACAGAAGATGGTGTTGATGAAGTAAGCTTCATCGCCCGTCATCTGGACTTGTAAAAAAAATCGACTGTGGCGGATAGACCGCGAGCAAAACGGCTCGGCGGTCTATCCGTCCGGTGTCTCAAAGAACTTCCAGATACGGGCATGAGCATGTCTCTCATGCCCGTATTTTTTCCGGTGAGCTTTCCGGTTCACTGGGTCCCAACCGAAAGAATTACATAACTTTCCGGAGAAAAGCATGGTCAGTAAAATTGTTTTTCGTCTGGCGCTGATCACAGGAATTGCGGCAATTGCTTATGCCGGTGTCAATCTTGTCAAGGCGCCATCAGCCCCGACGTCTGCATTAGTCGAGACGTACGAGGAAGTAGAAATACCGCTGGATGCCCTTTATGGTCGCGGCGGACGTTCGTTGGATGCATTCGACTCGACGTACGTCATTGACAATATGGAGGCCGTTGGCGGCTGGACGACGGTTGATTACACGGTACCCGGCACACCATACTGGCAAGTAGCGGCAGTGCCGTTCGGTGATCCTAACGCTCCTGCACTTTGGTGCGGTGACGCATCCATGGTTGACAATCTGGTTGCTCCCGGAGGTTATGCGAATCACCAGGAACATTACCTTGAAAGCCCGACAATTGACTTGTCGGCCTCGAGCGCGCCGATTAGGCTTGCCTTCAAAGCTCGTTGGAAAGTCGAGAACCCCGGCGGCGAAACCCCTCCTTATAACATGTGGGACGGTTGGGATGTTCAGGTCTCCTCCGACGGCGGTGACACGTGGACCATTCCTGATCCTTCAGATGTGTCGTTGCCATACACTGGTACCTGTTCCTATGCATGGAGCGACCATTGCTATGAAGGCTGCTATGCAGCATGGGGTGGCACGACGTTCGCGGCGGCCTACCAAACGATCGTCATTAACTTGGATGATTACGCCGGCCAAAGCAATGTGCGTTTCCGTTATGCATTTTTGTCTGATCCAGCCGCAAGCTCTAACGACGGTCAACTTGACTCGTCGTTCTTTGGTCTGATATTGGACTCCATTCGTGTGACCAATAGCACAACAACACTGTTGTCGAATGATGGTGACAACACGACGGGCTGGACAATTGAAGCCTATCCTGTAAGCCCGGTGGGTGACACGTGGGCCTTTGAAGACAGCACGGCACCGACGGGCATGACGGCGATTCCGGATCAGGTATTCTCTTGGAACGCGGAGCACCGTGGCTGGGCTTTGATTGAGAATGCCTTAACGTCTCCGCCGATTCTAATGCCGGATACTTCCCGTCCGGGTCAAGGCGATGCCAACGATTGGCAGAAGCTTAGACTGGCCTATTATGTCTGGGCTGATTTGGAAGACAGCGACGGAGACGATGACGGCTCGTTGGATGACCTTTATGAAATCCACGTTTCAACCAATAACGGTGTCTCGTGGACACGTGTTGCCTACGATTACGGTACAACGGCGTTGACTGGTGAGACGCATCCGGATCAAGGTAACTCGCTGCTGGGCTGGGTTGGCCGTTCGCGCGGTTTGACCACCGGCGGAACGTCAGTTGATATTGATTTGACGGGTTATGGTGAACAGACGATCCTGATTCAATTCCGCTTGCAGACGGACTGCAACAACGACGGAGGAATTGGATCCGGTCTGCATATTGACTATCCGCACTTGATTGCTACTCGCGCGTTTGCAACGGACGCGGCATCGCGAGATCTGGTTGTCCCGTTCCCGACAACGGTTGGTCTGGCCCGCTCGTGGTCATTTGAGTATGTCAATGAAGGCAGCAACGCGATTGGCAACGCGCTTCGTTATCGCCAGCTTTACACGAAGCCGGACGGTACGAACCAAGGTTCGGATTCACTGAAGCAGGCCACGGGGACGCTGCTCACGAATGAGTTCCTGACCATCAACGCAGTATGGACGCCGATCGTCGCAGGAGCGCACAGGATTCGTGTCACGACGACATATCCGGGCGAGCAGGATCGCACGAACGATACGACTCGCACGCCGATTAACGTTCCGCTTGCGGGTAATTTGAATCTCGCGGTCGATGTTCAGCCGGCAGGAACTTATGAGCTCGCTTACCATCTCCGTGATTACACAGCGGTTCTTTCCAATCCGCGCTATGTACGTTATTCACCCGCAGCCGACGGCGTTCCGGCGGCAGATGCGGACACGATGGACATCAACAAGCTGCAAGTGCTGTGGAATTGGGATCCGATCGACATCTCGTCGCTTCCTGACCAGACGGCTCGCTGCCGCATAGAATTCTTCGGACAGGGACCGGATAACCGCACACCGGGTGCGTTGCTGTATACCTATGAAGAGGAAATTGATACGAACGAGACGGTGTCGATTGTATCAGGTACGGATGCACGCTGGTGGGAAGTGAACCTTGCCAGTGTTCCCCAGCTGAAACGCCTGCAGGGTGACTTCTGGGTAGCAGTCAGCGCGCTGGATTCGGTAGCAGGTACAGGCTTGCCGGGACTTCTGGCGTATGTAACCGAGAACAATGACACGACTGACACACACAATTACACGAAGCGTTTGGACTTGCCGGGAGCGCCGATTCTGGCGTCACCAAGCCGTTTCTGTGTTGAAGTAACGACCGGACCGACGACTTGGCCGGATCCAGTGACGACGCTGACGATTTATCGCGACGGCACAACGAATGATTGCACACTGCGTTGGAACGCACCGAATCGCGCGGACGGATATCTTGTATATCGTTCGACCGATCCCAACAATCTGCAGCAAACATTGTTGACGCCGGTTCCGATTGCGGCGACCTCGTACACGGACACGGGAATTCTGAACGTGGGTGACCGCTTCTACTATGTCGTAGTTGCCGTTAATCAGTAGTCCTAACACAATCTGAACAAAGCCCCGCTTGTGCAAACAGGCGGGGCTTTTCTTTCCTTGCCGCTTAGCAAGAAAGCAACGCAAAATGTTGGGAAACGCCGACATTATTTATCGTCTGGATCCTTGACTCCATGGAACATAGTGGCTACATTAAGATGAGACAGTGAACATTTTTGCGGAGTAATCAGATGGAAAGACAAGTCGTTTTACTCATCCTCACAGCCCTGCTTAGCGGTTCTGCGTTCGCCTCGGAGTGGTTTGGCGCCGCTACGACGTTACCGGGGAATTTTTATCAACTGGCCGGACCACAGGACGTTGTGCCGATTCCGGTTGACATTCTGAGCGGGGAGCCGGGCAATGTCATTCTGCAGTTCGGTGAACCGCAAGTTGATATGAGTGTCGTGGTGCTGGAGGGCGCGGAGTATCAGCGAGTAGAGTTATTGAGTGAAGGCTCAACTTTGCATGAAGGGTTTCCGGATTTGCCGCGAGTCAGCAGGCTTGTCATGGTGTCACCTCACGGCGGTGTGGAGTTGGACTATCTTGTGACGGGGACAAGGTCTGAGTATTTAACACGACCTGTGCTTCCCAAACAACCGCTGGAAGGCAACGCCTTGGACGGAGAGAACATTAGCACTTGCTACTCGGTGAATGCGTTCTGGCCGGAGAACATAGTCGAGGTCAGTGAACCAATGCTGTTCCGGGACGTTCGATTCGTAATTTTGGCAGTTCATCCGGTGCAATACAATCCTGTGACAGGCGAGATGCGCGTACATGATAACATCGAAGTGTCGCTGCGAGACACGGGCGGATCGGGGGTGAATGAACGGGAGATTGAGCCTGTGTCCATCACGCCGGGATTCAGGAAGCTCTATTCCAATTTCATAAACTTCGAACACAGCACGCTGGACGAACTGCCGCTTGTGCCGGGTGCACAGCTGATCCTCTGTCAGAACAACGCGACCGTCATCAACAAGTTGAATGAACTCGCGACCTGGCGCAAAAAGAAAGGCATTGATGCGACAGTAGTCAGCACGGCGATAAGCGGTACAACAGTCACGCAGATTCGCAACTACATAAACACACAATATGTCAACGGAGGCGGACAACTTGAATTTGTTACGGTGGTCGGCGACGCAAACGGGTCCGGCGCGTACTATTTTCCGACGGACGAGCTGGCGGGTTATCCGTATGGTGAACTGGACAATTACTATGGAATGTTAGGTTCCGGCCCGAATCCTGATCCACTGCCTGATATCGGAGTGGGAAGAATACCAGCTGCGGACTTCACGCAACTATCGTCCATGGTATCCAAATCGATTAACTATGAAGCTGATCCATTCATGACCGATACGACGTGGTTTACGCGAACTTGGTGTGCCGTGCATACGGGATTCATCCCCTCAAATACCGCAACAAAGGAGTACACTCGGCAAATCATGCTTCAGCGCGGCATGAACCCTGGTGATATGACCGTGTTCACCGGTAATGTGACACCGTCGGTGCTGGAGCAGCGAGTGAATCCGGGATTGAGTGTCTTCAACCATCGTTTGTCGTGGGGTAATTCTGAGATGAACCCTCCGGATCTTGACGGATTGACGAACGGCCGGATGCTTCCGTTTGTGGCCGTTATCACGTGCGGGATGGGTTGGTACAACAATGGCGAATCCGTTACAGAAGCATGGGTACGCAGAGGTACGCCGAACACGCCGGTTGGAGCTATCGGAGCAATGGGAATGGCGGGCAACAGCACACGAGTCGCAGAGAATAACATCGTGGACGGTGGAGCGATGATGGGACTTTTTGCCAGGGACATACGCGAACAATCCTTGATCATGCTGAATGGCAAGCTCGAGTTGTATCGAAACTTTTGGGATGCGGTCAGCCAAACGAGTGTCGAGGAGTTCTCCGCGTGGTGCAACCTGATGGGTGATGCGGCAGTTCCGATTATGATCGAAGTGCCGCAAACCGTGACACTTTCTCAGCCGGGAACGGTGCATCGATATACAAATAACGTTGCCGTTCAAATCACGCGCGCCGGACAACCTGTCGAGAACGCATTGGTGGGGATGTATAAGAGCCCGAACGTGTTCGCGCGCGGCTATACGGACGAGACTGGAAGTGTGAACCTCGCCGCGTCACTTGCAGACACGGGGTGGGTGTACGTAACGGTAACAGGCACCGGGCTCAAAACAAAGCTGGACTCGCTGCATGTCATCAACGCATCGACAACGCTCGCACTCTCTTCAGTTACAGTAGATGACGATAATCTTGGCGGCACGCAAGGCAACGGTGACGGAATTTTGAATCCGGGGGAGATGGTGGACTTGAACGTGGTACTTATTAACCGCGGAACTTCACAGGCGGCAACAGGTATCATTGCCTCGCTGAGCACCAGTGAGCCAACCATTCAAATTCAGAGCGGATCGAGCAGCTATCCGAATATCGCAGTTGGCGCAACCGGCGCACCGAGTATACCATTCAGGATCTTGTGCGGAGCCTTGCAAAACGCGGAGCCGGTTGCCCTCTATCTAGCGGTAACGTCATCGGCAGGGACGCAGAACGTTCGTGTCGATTTGACTCCATCGTCCGCGAACGTGCAGGTTAACTCGACGGACTTTCTCGGCGGAGACTCTCAATTGGATCCGGGAGACTCAGGAGCGCTGAGCGCGACGATTCAGAACAACGGATCGCGCGCGCTTCTGAATGCGAGTGGCATTCTCCGCTCGCTCGACTCCCACGTGACAGTCACTGATTCGGTTGGAGTTTTCGGAGCGGTCGCGATAGGTGCAACTGCGGAAAACCTTGCGGATGCATTTGCGGTGCATGCAAACATCAACACAGTTGGTGGTTACGGAGCGTTGATGGAACTTGTGGTCGTGGATACAGATGGCTTTCGTGATTCACTCGAGTTTGTGCAAATCGTCGGAGTATCGACACCTACGACGCCAACCGGGCCGGACGCCTACGGCTACTACGCATATGACAACACGGAGCTTCAACCTGCGGGAACGGCAACGCAGTACGATTGGACGGAAATATCCGCGATAGGGACAAATCTCGGTTTCGTTGACGAGTTCGAAGATGACGATGATTCGGACGTAATTGCCCTTCCGTTTGAGTTCACGTTTTACGGCAGCAGTTTTGACAGTGTGACGATATGTTCGAACGGTTGGCTGGCTTTTGGAAGCCATGGTGCCATGTTTGATTTCAGGAATTGGCGAATCGGTTCACCGATGGGTCCGCCCAACATGGTCGCAGCCTATTGGGACGATCTCGCGACGACCGGTGGCGGGGTTTACTATTACTATGACCCTGTTGATCAGAGGTTCATTGTTCAATGGAATGTTCAAACATTATGGTCAGATGTCCCCGAAGTATTTCAAGTAGTATTGTACAATCCGGCAACCTATCCGACGCCAACAGGTGACGGGAAGATCCTGGTTCAGTATCAGGAGGTGACTCCCAATTCCAACGAGGGTGTTAACGACATGCCGTGGGCAACGGTCGGCATTCAAAACGAGAATCACTTAACAGGAGTTGAGTACTACTACTCGAATGTGTATGCGCCGGGTGCCGCGAATTTGACTGACGGGCTGGCGGTGATGTACACCACTGCAGGCAGCGGAACTCTGTTCTCGACACTGACTGTGCTTTCCCCGGACGGCGGTGAAGCGTTGTTTATCGACAGCACCGCAACGATAGCATGGTTTCCGAGTTCAACCGGCGGCACGGTGCGCATTGAATTGTCACGGAATGGCCTTACCGGTTCGTGGGAAACAATCACAGGATCGGCCCCCAATACAGGGTTCTTTGGTTGGCAGGTAAACGGTGCAAGCTCTACTGATTGCTTCATTCGAGTAATTTCAAACATCGATCCTGACGAAGCGGACACGTCCGATGCTCCCTTCTCAATCGGGGCATTGACCTACGTGCTGAACGAAAGTTTCGAGGGCGGTGCTAACGGATGGACACTTGACTCGGCAGGGGGGCAGTGGGTCAGCGATTGGCATGTTTCGATAGAGCGTTCACAAACCGGAACTCACTCATACAAATGCGGCAGCACAGGAACAGACACGCACCGGTCCTACAATGACGCAAGGCTGGTTTCACCTGTTATAAGTAACCTCCCCGCGAGTGCGTGGCTGCGCTTCGCACAACAGTACGAAACAGAATTGTCAGGCGCATTCCCGGATTCTGCTTATGACGGTTGTGTATTGGAAGTCTCCGTTGACGGCGGCGCATGGCAAGCGTTAACGCCGATGGGCGGGTACAACAAGACATTCCGCTATCAAGCTGGTGGCGGCAATCCCGCAACGGGTCCGATGCAAGGCCGCGCATGCTTCGGAGGGACTCAGAGCACATGGAGTACAGTCAGCGCGGACTTGAGTGGATTTGCAGGCTCAGCTCTGCAATTGCGATTCAGATTCGGGAGCGACGCGGTGAACAACCGGGAAGGGTGGTATGTCGATGATGTGCAAGTGTATTCTCCATCTGTCAATCCACCGCCGCCTGTCGGCCTGACGATTGCCGTAAGCGGAACGGATATAGTGCTGAGGTGGGAAGAGAGTGGCTTTGACACGTACTTGGTTTACAGCGCGGCAGATGCAGAAGGTCCATTTGACACCTTTGAAGGTTCCACGGGCTCAACGTCGCTCACGATAGCAAACGGTACTGCAGCCTCGAAGCGATTCTATTATGTAGTCGGGGAATAGTTCGGCAATTCCTCAAGTCTGTCAAAAGAATAGCCCTCGCATGTGCGAGGGCTATTCTCATTTCCTATGTGCCGGAATTACGGTTTATAGGCACGAACCTGGAAGTACTGGATATTCAGAAGCGGCGTAACAGTGTAAGTGTCATTCGGGGTGTTGCCGAGAATGGTGCCGTTTTCGATGATGCTGTCAGACACTGTATGACCGAAAACTTCAAAGTGTGCGCGGCTTGGGCCATTCCAGTAGAGGACGGCTTCGGTTCCATTGCTGTAGACGGTCAGTTCCGACGGCGGGCAAACCCAGTCATTCCAGAAGATGTTGCCGAGGTCTTGCGTCGGATTCGCGTCATTGACTTCGAGAGGCCGGTTAGGCACATCTTCCCAAGTGGTTCCACCGCCGATGTGGAAGCGGAACTTGAACTCCTGCGTCCGGACTGAGCCTGCGGGAAAGAGCACATCGAGAGTGTATTGACCGTCAAGATCTCCATCGGCCATCACCTGCCCACTCCAACCGTTAAACGGTCCGGCAACACTGACACTGTCCGGAGTGATTGCCTGGCCGAGGAGACACTCGACATCGCAACGGAATGTCACGGTCACCGGATTGATGGTGGGATTGGGAATGACGTAGGTGACGGTAATGTCATTGGAATCCACCAGCGAGAAGCTCTGATTCGGACCGACTATCAGCCAGTTGTCGTTTTCATCCACGCAGCCCCATTCGAAGTTAGGAGTACCTCCGTTTGGAACCATCTCAAAGCGGCGCGAGAACACGTGATCACCGGGGACGACGTCGCCATTGGTACCGTCATCATAGAGGAGGTAGTTTCCGCCCTGCCATGACGCATCGTACTCGCGATAGAAATTAAAGGAGCCTTTGAACCAAATCGAATCATGAGTGGCACCCGGGTCTTCGACACGGAAGAGGACATCGGAATAGAGCGGGGAGGTCCAAGAAAGCGAATCGAAGTTCGCGTCAATGGGATTTCCGGCGACATCGGTTATGCCTGACAGGAGAGAAATGGCGTATGTTGTGCCATCGGTGAAATTACTGAAATTCCAGATGGCAGCCTGCAGGTCGTTGACATAGCGAATTCCTGTGAAGGGCCAGCCGTGCGTGACATAGTAAGAGGAGTTGTTCAGTCGCACGGGATTCATCGGCTCGTTGAAGAGTAACTCAACCGAGCGTCGATCAATTTGACGCACAGAGAGCAGCCGCGGGGCAACCGCATCACCATAGGCAGTTTGAATGGAATAGGCAAATTGCTGCGACAGCGGATGAGCAACGGCGGCGTTGTCACTCGGGAATGTCGCATCAGCGGGCAGGCATGCAACACCGCCTTGCGAATCCCATGCCGGACGCAGCCACATGGAGATATTCAGAGTGGTGCCAAAGCCCGGGGTGCCGATTTGATTCTTGCGTATGGCAACTTCAGTCCACTGATTGCCACCGCCGGCATCGGTTGTGATTTCCGGCTGCTGCACCCACGTGTTGATCGTCCATGTATTGAGTCCGGTGAACTGTGAGTTTTGGTTGTCGGTATTCCACTGCATGACGAGATCATACTCGGGCTTGTAGGTGTGCGTATACGCGACATTGTTTGCGCCCCAGCAGGCGAAGGTTCCGCCGACCGCGGTGCTGCCGACATCGAATACGATGTGAACGTGAACGCTTTTTCCGTCAGCCCAAGGGTCGTTGTCGGCATCGTATCCGAAATAGACCCACTCGGCATCGTCCGTGACATACAGGCCGCCATCGAGATTAAACTCGGTTGGCAGAGCCTGAGAAGTTGAACTGTGGTCAGGGGTGTTTCCCCAACCGGCGTCCTTTACCCCGTCAATGACGGGAGTGAAGGACGGGACCGCGAAAGCGGCTGCTGCGGCACACAAGAGTGCCGCGACAAACATCGTGCGCATGGCTTTCATCATTTCTCCTTATTCCGTTTCATAGGATGATTCGTGCAGATTTGTAATATGTGAATTCGTGCTATATTCCACCGCGGGCGCGTACAAAATAGAACGCAGCGGCACCGGGCGGAGGCGTCAAATCGTCAAAGGATAGAGTTTGTGTTGACCCGATGAGTGAGAATCCGCTTTCGGAGTTCTCAGACCGATAGATGTCATAGGTGTGTGCAGAAGGAACCGCATTCCAGTGCAATCTCGGAGTTCCGCTCTCCCAGAGAATGACGAGGTCGTCAATTGGCAGGGGATTATTCACAAGAATGTTCTTGGTGCGCACACCCATGAGTGGCAAAGGTCCTGAGGCAAAGGGCGGATAGATGCGATAAAACTGCGATAGGGTAACGAAAGCACCCGTGGGATTGCCGGGAGGCAGAGCGCGGGTGGTCGTCGTAGTATTCTCTTGCGTCACATGCAAAGACAGCGCGATACCGGCAGGGTTTCCCAGATCCGCCCATGGAATACGCATTTCGGTAAAGGGAACGGATGCCCAGCCGTTGTAACTGGTTGCGTCATGCTGGCCGAAATTCTGAAACACCCAGGCTGCTCCGTTCCAGTAGTTCACCTGAATGTTTCCGGGACCGCCCTCGATAGCAATTTGAAACTCAATCTTAAATGGGTTGGAGAACTGCACGCGTCCCCAAGAGTCGGTGGTCGCTCCAGAGTTATTGAGTTGATCAGTATCAATGTTTACAAACAGGTCACCGGTAGCCAAGTCTTTTCGCCAATAGCCAATGTAGAGTGCGAGCGAATCCCATGTTATTGTCATAGTATCAGCAGCGGCAATCAGACACTCATTTTCAACGTCAAAGTCCTGTGTACCGTCAATCACAATAGTATGCGGCGTCAGACCGTTTGGCGCACTCAAGACGGCCTGATCAAATTCCGGATGAACAGGATTTCCGCTAAGATCCGTAACATTGAAGACGGTGACAAGGCCGGATTCCCCACCGGGAATGGACGGAGTCACGGTCAGCCGGACCTTTGTCCAATCACCCTGACGAACAGCCGACGTTACCGTAAACGAAGTTGAGAAGTCGGACAAGTTCCAATTGGCTGAAGTCTCGGCAAGCGCTTCGTTGACCGCTTCGCTGAACGTCAGCTCGATTGTATTGTTGTCAATGAAAGCGGCCTGTGCATTCATACGAGGACCGAAGCTGTCGAGATTCAGCAGCGAGAGCGCATCGAGCTCTGTGATACGGCCATTTACGTCAGGCGCCGACGTCGTGCCTGCGAACAACAGGTAACCAAATTCACCGCGACCGCGGAGTTCGTCTCCTCTCAGCAACGTGCCGCCGAATTCGGTGATATGCGCGGTTCCTCCGTTGTTGCGAATCAGCGCACCGGTTGCGCCGCTGTTGGGATTGCGGAATCCGGAATAGGCCTGATCGGGATCCCAGACTCTGTCCATTTCAGCATCCCAAATCATGCCGAGCAGATCCGGGCTGAACCCATGGCGGATGTAACAATCCTGATTGCCGACGTCGTACTTCGCGGTCAGATAGGGAGTTCCGGGAGTCACCTCTATGGTTTTTGTCACGGAACCGTAGCTCAACCGGATTCTTGCATGGTCGTTGGAGCTGGAGTCAATCGAGAGCGCATAGAGATCGTTGCGGTAAGTCGGACTGACATCGGCGAAGGCTGCCTGATGATTGTTGGAGCCCGGCTCGTCATAATCGCCATCTGTTTCCGCCCAGTAGGTGTTACAGCTTCCGACAATGGAGAAATTCTCTCCGCCGGGTCCTTTGCTGAAAATGTACTGTGCACGTCCGCCGATAGACTCAAACACGGCGAAAACTCTGTCGTTATGAATAACGAGTTCATCCACACCGTCAATATCAATGTCCACAAAGTAAGTGGAACATACATTTGCATACAGGCCGGCAGCCCAGCGAGCAGCCTCCGCGTAAACAGCGGCGTTCTTGATGTGTGCGCTGTAGCGATGCTGCCAACCGCTGATGGGACCACCCATGTAATCGTGCCACGCCGTTTCGTGCAAGTTTGTCATCAATACGTACCATGCGGTCTCGGAGATGTTGTTGGATGGGACAGACAAGAGCTGATTGTAAACGGTTGTCCAGATGTAGCCGTAGTTCCAGCCTGGAGTGTGGAAGTCTGATAGTGAAACAGTGGACGCCCAATTACCGTACCAGCTGTTATTGGAGCCGCCATAGCCGTGATCACCGCCGATCAGGCCGTATGTGCCGTTTCCGACCTCAATACCCCATCCGTTGAAGTCAGGATTATTCAGCGCATTGTCAAGCTTCCACAATTCAACAGCCGGGTAGTTGTCAGCCGCCCAGTTCACGACTTGCGAGTAATTTTCCAAACAATCAGGACAATTGAAGTCTGCCATCTCTGCGGCCGCTTCCCAATCCGTTCCGTAAACAACGAGTTGGTAGCGGCCGGTTCCCTGAATTTGAGCAATTGCCGCACCGGGGTTGTAATGGCAGTTTCCGGTGAATTCTCCATCAATAGGAATCACGCGAAGGGTGATACCCGAGCCGTTGTTCATCCAATGAATTTTGCGGTCACTATTTCCGGCAACGTGCGGCCAATCATCCAAAATGACGGCATCAATACCGTGCTGTGTCCAGTTGTCACCCAGCCACGGGTCGTTCAAGTGGGCATCGGGATAGTGACCTTGTGCACACCACACCCTTTCGGGAATCCAAGCGACACGCGCCTCGTATCCAAGTTTGTACTCAATCAAATCCTGTTCGATGCTCACCGCCCAGTTGTTCATGTTATCCGTCACAAAGGGCATGATGTGCTGAGCGTAGGCTGAGCCGAGAACACCGAGCCAGCCTTCGGTTATACCGTCCTGCATCCAGTCGAGAAAGGGTCGGTCATACCAGTCAGCCGCAGTAATGAGAGTTCCGGAAAGATGAAAGTTACCTGGCACTTGCCGGCCTTGATGGAGTTCAAGTATCTCATCGAATCCTTCGGTTGTATTCTGACCACGAAAAACATCGGTGTAGGTCAAGCCTTGATTACCGTGATGTACCATTGCCACATTGCCGACATCGCCGTCCAATGAACGGTGGGTATCTCGCGACCACTTGATTTCGTCATAAGGCAATCCTTCAATGCTCGTGACGACGTGAATGCTCGAAACATCCGTCCAACCGGCAGGTCGGGCAATCGCCCATTCCAGAACACCTCGCCGGGAGTCGGCACAAACGGCATCGCTCGACATGCCGTCACTTTTCAGCCGCGCGACAAATCCCTTTGCATCAGTAACTTGCCACGAAACACCGGCGGTTCCCAGCCAGTCCGAACGCAACGTGGTCTTACAATAAATCGAGTCGCCGGTCTCGCGGTAGAAGAGATTACACAGGTCTGCGTCACCCCGCGCGACTTCATTAATCCCGTCTTTTGCCAACCAATGCTCTGTCCTCCACGGAGTAATCCTGTAATCCTGCGCTGCGAAGACTGTGGAGCAGGTCAGAAGCAACAACACAAAAATTCTTATCATCGCCATACTATCCTTTCACACTTCCAAGCGTCAAGCCTGACACCAACCATTTTGACAATTTCATAAACAGAAGAATCACGGGAATACTGACCACAATCGAGCCGGCTGCATAGAGTCCCCATTCGGTAGTCATGCTGGACTGGAATTGTTTCAGACCAATCGGCAGCGTGTACATATCTTCGGTCAATAGAACTTGCGCGGCAACGACATACTCGCTCCATGCAGTCAGAAAACTGAATAGTGCGGTAATTACAAGTGCCGGTGCGGCCAGCGGCAGAATAACGAGATAGAAGGTCTTAAACCGTCCCGCACCGTCGAGCATGGCAGCCTCTTCCAGTTCCTTTGGAATGGTGTCGTAGTAGCCCTTCATCTGCCAAACAGTAAACGGGAGTGCAGTTGCCGAGTACACGACCATCAGTCCGATATAAGAGTTGATGAGGCCGAGTTTGGCAAGCATCAAGAAGAGCGGCAGGAGAAGCATGGTGGCAGGAAACATCTGGGTAATCAGAAGCATGCTCATACCGACTTTGTACCCGGGAAAACGAAATCGAGAAAACGCGTAGCCGGCAGTCGACGCCAGCGCAGTGGCAAAAATAGTCACGGCCGCGGCGACAAGCGTGCTATTTAACATCCAGCGCAAGAACGGCCGCTCGGTAAACAAGGCGACGTAGTTCCCAAGCGTAGCGTCTTGCGGAACAATCTCAAGCGATGTTGAGAGGAGCCTGTCCGCCGGGCGCAGAGAAACGGTGACCACAGTTAAGACAGGATAAAGGGTCAGAATCGTGACTGCACACAAGACGACGACAAGTATTGCTTTCTTCAACATACTACGACTCCGTACCGGCGCGCATGCGTCGCATAAATGTCACTGAGAACAATACAAGTAAAAGGAATATTATCATTGAACCTGCGGCCGCATAGCCATATCTGTACAAATTAAAAGCCGCACGATAAACATAGGAGACAAGAATATGCGTTTGGTCGGCAGGTTCACCACCGTTGGAAACAAGCCAGACGATATCCACCTTGTTGAAAGTCCAGACAAAACCAAGAATGATTGCAGGCGTCAATACAGGTACGAGCATCGGCAGGGTAATGGTCCTGAATCTTTGCCACGCCGACGCGCCATCAATCATTGCGGCTTCATACAGCTCCTTGGGAATGCTTTGCAATCCGCCAAGGGCGACGACCATCATGAAGGGAAACCCAAGCCAGACATTTGTGATTACACATGCGGCAAAGGTGCCGATGGGGTCATTTAGCCACTGTATAGGAGTTTGCGCGAAGACCTTTGTGAGGATGAGATTGACGGCTCCATACTCGTAATGGAACATACCGCGCCAGGTCAACGCCGTAACGACCGCCGGAATCGCCCAGGGGAGAATCAGCAGCGTTCGGAACAATCGTTTGCCGGGCACGTTTTCGTGCAGAATCACAGCCAGTGCAACACCGATCGCCACATGGAAAAAGACATTGACAACAGTCCAGAGCAGAGTCTTGCCGAGAACGGAGTAGAAGATTGAGTCGCTGAAAACCTTCTCATACTGACGCGGCCCGATGAATTCCCAATCATGAATATGCAGCAGGCTCATGTTGGAGAATGACAGAGCGATGTTATAGATGAAGGGCCAAACAACGACCAAAGCCACGACCACAGCGGCAGGCGCAACCATCCACATCGCGAAGTTGCGGTCTCTATTCATTCATTTCCCGAATCTTTTGTTCAGCATCTCGCTGCATTTTTGCGGCAGCATCTTCGGGGGAAAGATAGCCGCCGAGAACGGACTGGTAGGAGGAGCGCATGGCGTCCCAGACGGCGCGCAACTCCGGAACGATGGGCATGGGCTTGCCGACTTCAAACTGCGACAGACTCTCAGCAACGTGCGGACGAGACAGATAAGTTGAGTCGGATCGAACAGCCAGCGAACTTGGAATGATGCCTGTCGCCTCAACAAACTGCTGCTGAACGCTGTCGCTAAGCAGGTACCTCAGCAAGTCAACGGCGGCTTCAAGCTCCTTGCCGCTGCTATGCACATTGATTGAATATCCGAGTGGCGAGACCATCGGTGCCGGCCAAATTCCGGTTGCGGTGACCTTTGGAATGCGGGCCAATCCGTAATCAATACCGGCGGCTCCATAACCGCTCCATGACCACGGACCGTTTATCAGCATCGCCGCTCTGCCTTCCTTGAAGAGCGCGTCAGCCGTATTGTAATCGCAATCCGGTGGAACAATCTTGTGTTCATCCCGCAACGATCTTACAAATCGAAATGCACTTGCCGCGGAAGGAGAATTCAAAGTCGGCCGCGCACTATCATCGAGAACCCATCCGCCGAATCCTGATAGCCACGGAATGAAGAAGAAGGGTTCAGTGAAATTCCAGACCAGTCCCCATTGGTCGGTTACACCGTCGCCATTCACGTCTTTTGTGGCATCACGACCCATGCGAATGAGTTCATCAGTATCCTGCGGCGGCGCAGGAAGCAGGTTCTTGTTGTAAACAAGAGCCAGATGATTGCCAATCCGGTCGGCAAGCTGATACGTCTTGCCCTTGAAATTAACAATCGCGCGCGTATCCAGTCGCTCAAGTTCAGAGGCATCGAAAAAATCATTGAGAGGGCGCACAAACTGCATCGTTGCCAAAGGTCCAACCTGGTCGGACGGTCCGTAGAGCAGGTCAGGGCCGAGTCCTGCAAGAGCGGCGGATTGGAAATTTGAACGAAGTTCCTCGGTTTCCTTGTAGATTACCTCAACGCTCACAGCAGCGTGCCTGGCATCAAATGCCTCGACAACGCGCAACAAAACGGCGCGATCCTCGGGCTGCATCTGGTGCCATAGTTGAATGCGTGTGATACCATCATCACTGGTGCAGCCCAACAGCGCAAGCAGGCAAACCAGACAAAGCGCTCTCACTTTAGTCGCGCTTTCCAAATATGTCATGGCGGATGATGATTTCACCCGGCTCAGATTCCACCGTGAAAGATCGATTAGCGTGAGGAAACTCCTCCGTTGTCCAGGAACCGGCTTCGCCAGAATTCGTGAATTTGTACTGCACTTCAGTGCCAAGCGGTAATTCTACCTCAATTGACCAAATTCCGTCGTTTGCGATCTGATCGCCAGCCGCACCGTCATCACGCATTCGCTTTACATTGGGTTGCCAATCGGCAATTTCCGGTTGATTGCCAACGATAAACACAGCATCCGGAACGATCTCGGCGCTGGCATCGCAGACAAAACGCACGGTGCGCTTTTCTCCACCACGCTGCATGACGCCGCCGGACTCCTGAGTGGCAATTTTTGCTTGACTAAGAATCGGCATGAACTCCGGAATCATGATTTGCACACCTGCCTCATTCATATGCCGATACACTGCACGAAGATGTGAGAAAAAAGCCTCCTCAAACGGGCGATCTCCTGCCGGCGCGCTCTGATCAGCGCCGTACCACCAGAACCAGTCGGAGCCCTCAGCGGCATACATCGCCTCATACGCACGGTAGATTGCAGCGCCTTGAGCGCTCTTCTCCATTGGAGCGCGAGGATCAGGCTGTGGCAGCTTTGACTTTTCAAGTGCCTGACGAGCCTTGAGCAGATACTCCCATGCTTTATTCTCTTCAGGTTCGCCAATCCAAGTATCAAAGTTCGCGTTGATCCAAGAGCCCGGCCAAAGATCAGTAATCTCGGAAAGTGCGGAGATCGGGTGAGGAGGGATATTCCGCGCCGGATTGCCTCTGAAAAACTCTGTCGGGTGCACACAGGTTACAAATCCCTCTTGTCGCAAAAATGTAAGCCGTGCATACAATCCATTCAGAAATCTCTTGGCATCCACATCGTGCCGATACCATTCCCACGCGTTTTCACCGTCGAGAATCACAGTGAGCAAACGATCCTCCTCGCCGTCTCCAGGAATGTACTTCAGAATCTCGCGGGTAAAGTGTTCAACTGAAGAATCGGGGTCCAAATTCTGGTACGTGAAGCCGATATGATCAGAGAGCACAGTCTCACGAAAAACAATTGCGATATCACCGGACGGTGTCTTCAAACGATATGGCTTGGCAATGTCAAGCCCTTCAGGTTTTGAACGATTAAGCACATGCATGTCACCGCAGACCCACTTGATGCCGTGTTCAGCAAAGATCCCGGCTGCCGCGGGTGAGATTGAGCCTTCGGCCGGCCACATGCCGTTTGGTGCGCGCTTAAACAGCCTCTCGTAGAAGTTGATTCCCTTGATGACTTGAGCGTGGGCGTCTTGTGGATAAGCAAAGACTGAAGGCAGTTCGCTCTTTGGCTGGCAGGCTTTCGTGATGTCCGTGTCGATGAGTAGCGGCAGGATCGGGTGATAGAAGGGAGTGGTGATGATCTCCAATTGACCCGTGGTGAGCAGACGCTCGTGAACGGCAACCACTTCCTGCATGACTCTGACAGCGTCGGCGACGACTCGATTGGCATCGCGCTCCGTGAAACGACGGCCCCCACGAATAAAGAATTGTCCTTCGCGCTCTTCGACAAGATCGCTCAAATCAACATCAAGACTTGAAGTTCCGCGCAGAAAGTCGGGGTCAAAATGTGCGACGAAGAACCAGGTCTTCACATCGCGGAGATCGGCAGTTGTCAATCTATCATGCTGTGCATTGCGCAGCGCGGCATACTCTGGGAATCGTTCAATTTGAATATCGGATATTCCAAACGCGTTCCACGGCTCACTGACCAATTTTGCACGCTCGGCGTCTGTGAATTTCTCGGTATTCTTCAGAGCCAAGTCAATCCAAGGGTCGGTCTTCAAACCACTCGCAAAGTATGCCTCGGCATCGATTTCACGTTGGCTGTCATATGGATTGACTGAAAGAAAGGAGCCAAGCCGATTGACGTAATATAGTTCCAGCTGCTGAAGAAGTGACGACGTGAGATTCACCGTCGCGTGAACCTCCGGGTACTTCTCGTGCATAGCAGCCATGTCATAATAGTCTTTGGTCGCGTGGGTACGTACCCAAGGCCCGCTAAGTTCGTCTGTGTCAGGATTGACATAAAGCGGCTGATGCTGGTGCCAAATTATGTTCAAGTAGAGGTCACCGGCGTGAGCCATGGTAAGCGAGAAAAGTATTGCAGTTAAGAAAATTCTGAATCGCATGAAAGGACAAAAATTAGTCGCGAACTATTGATCGTTCGTCCCGCGCATCAAAGTAGTGAACTGTCTCAGGGTCAAAGAACACAGGCAGACTTGAATCGGGAACAACGTCAGTGCGCGGATCACAGCGAACAACAAGTTCCTGTTTCCCAAAACGTCCGTAAATCAGCAGCTCATTTCCAATCGGTTCCACGACATCAACGATTAGGTTGAATCCAACCTTTCCCGTCGTTGGTGTGCCAACTGCAATCTGCTCCGGTCGCAGGCCAAGTGTAATCTTGTCAGGACAGTCGGAAGTCAAAATGCCCGGAAGCGGAAAGTTTAAGACGTCCGTAAGAAAAGCGCCGTTTGTGCGGCTGCCCGGGATGAAGTTCATTGCAGGCGATCCAATGAATCCGGCGACAAATTTGTTGGACGGCTTGCGATACACATTCAACGGTGTGTCAATCTGCTGAATGACTCCGTCTTTCAAAACAACAATTCGCTCTCCAAGCGTCATGGCCTCGATTTGGTCATGCGTAACATATACCATCGCCGTTTTCAGGCGCTTGTGCAATCGAGAAATTTCCGTGCGCGTATGCGCGCGTAATTTGGCGTCGAGATTGGACAGCGGCTCATCAAAGAGAAACGCAGACGGGTTCCGCACGACCGCCCGGCCTAACGCCACTCGCTGCCGCTGTCCGCCGGAAAGCTCCTTTGGTTTTCGGTGCAGGAGTTCTGATAGTTCAAAGAAGGACGCAGCCTCTTTGACGCGCTTGTCAATCTCTTCGGCGGAGATCTTACGCATCTTCAGGCCGAACGCCATATTGTCATAGACGCTCAAGTGCGGGTAGAGCGCGTAGCTTTGAAACACCATCGCAATATCACGGTCACGCGGGTGCATGTTCGTGATGTTTTTGCCGCCAATCCAGATTTCACCGGAGGTGGGAGTTTCAAGGCCCGCTATCGAGCGGAGTATGGTGGATTTGCCGCAGCCGGACGGTCCGACGAGAACGACAAATTCATCTTCGCGAACGGAGAAGCTGATGTCGCGCAGAACAATTGTTTTGCCAAACTGCTTGCAGAGATTTCGCAGTTCAATGCTTGCCATGAATAATGCTTCGCAGGAAAACGGAAATTATTGGCCGAGAGTGCTCAGCCGGTCATATATGTTGGAACCGTTATTAGTATTGCCGCCACCGCTCCAGCGCTCCGCGATGGCCTTTACCAACCGAAACTCGCCAATGCCAGCCCCTCCGTGATCGTCCTGCGCGCCACAAAGGACGGTCCATTCCCAACTGTCGTCGTGAGTGGGGAATAGCGATTTGGGCAGACAAAACGAAATAGTCGAAGTAGAGACATCACCGAATTGATCTTTGTTATCGCGCGGAATGAACTCGCCGACAATCTTGCCGAAACCATCTTCTACGCGCAAGCCGCCACCAACATAGATGATGCGGTCGAACGGTGTGTCGAGTTCCAAATTGGAATTGGCGCGCACGTCGGTGCGTCGTGAATCTTTCGTGTGCAGACAGATAGCAGCGTAGGTCAACTGAAATCCGTATTCAGGATGCCAGCCGGGTTGGTGTAGTTTGTCTGTTTTAAGTTCGAAGTAGTAGCTATCCTTGTTGTCACGGACCTCAAACTGCGTCAAGTCGAGAATGCCATCTTTGAAATTCTCGTCGGTGGGATAGGTGTAGGCCTCATCGCCGACGGGGTCTGTCACTCTATCCATCAAAAGTGATAATGCGATATCACGATGAATGTCTTTGCCGGTTAAAATCTTCCAATCGGGATCCTTCAACGAGGCGAAGTCCAGCTTCTTGATGGGCGGAGCAAATTTTAGGTCTTGCGGGCCTTTGTCATAGGGCCAACCGGTGAGCTTGTACTCCGCAGTCGGCTTGCCGTCCACCAGCATGTAGCCATCTTTGTGGCGATAGACAACGTGCAAAGGATCAGTCGTGTTGATTTCGCCAGTGATACCGCGTGCGACATCGAAAAACTTTACAGGTAAGGGACTTTTCGGCGCTGTCTCCGCTTTTAAGTCAATCACAGTAGAATCGCCAAATTGCTGCATCGTAACCCAGATTGGCGTGCCGCTGCAAATCACGCGCGTCTCGACTTTGCCCCACTCGTCGGGAATTCGTGGTGCAAAGAGCCAGAACGGATCAACCCGGCCATAGAGTACTGGGCGAATGCCGAGGAAGTCCTGGTAGGTTGCGCGGAGGAACTCTGCAAGGCTCCACGCTTGCGACGCGGTGCCAGACCAATTGATATAGTCGTTTTCGGGACGTTTGACGGCATCGAAGAGTTCAGGCAGCGATCCGACCATGCCGCGCTCGCGCATGTGCCATGCTTCGTATTCCATCATTTTCAGCGCAAGATCCCCTCGGCCTTGACGAATCAAGAGCGATTTTGCGGGGCCGCTGTTCCACACCCACACGATACCTTGATGATAGGCGTTGTCTTTGGGATAGTGCCAATCCATGTGAAACGGATGAAAGCATGTATCCCGCGGACTTAAACTTAGAACGCCGTGCTCATAAAACAACTCACTCGCGACACTCTTGGTGACGGTCGTTTCAAAGGATGGCGGCACGAGCGGCGTGTAAGGAACCGTGAACGCGAACATCTGATTGGGCCGCATCGTGGTATCGGGCGTGCCGTCAGCCATCAAGCGGTCGTAGAAATAATCCTTCGATGGTGCGAGATAGTTCGCTAAGAAATTACGACGAATCTTCTCCGCCGTTTCGCGCCACTTAGGATTGACATTGTGCGTCATGCGCGTGGCGTTGTCGAAGGCGGCGTAATGCAAAGCCTGAACTTCAATGGCGCGATTGCCGCGCGGTGTGTGCGGACCGTCGGGACCGACTGCGTCCATCCACGTGTCGGCGTCGCCGTGCATCAGAAAACCGAGCGAGTCACTCTTCAAGACTGCGGCATCAAGTGCGATGCGCATTGCGCCGCTGTCGGAAAGTAATTCATCCCAAAGGGAATAGTCGCCGGAATAGATTCCATATTCATAGACTTCGCGCATCCACCACGGCGTGCCGTCGGCGGTGTTGTAGGCGATATCTTCCCCGGGCCGCACGCGATTGGGAATTCTGCCGTAAGTCGGGCTGTTGGGATCGCGGTCAATCCATCCGGCAAACCGCATCAAGAGTTTGCGTGCGATGTCGTGATGGCCGGTGACCAGCAAACCGGGGAGTGAAATGAACGTATCGCGTCCCCAACCTTCGTTGAACCACGGGATTCCGGCGTAGAGCAGGGAAGCATCCTCAGCAAGCAAGTTAAGGAGCTGGGCCTCTGACCAGTTCAAATCGGCATCAAGCGCCCAATCGCCGGTAATTGTAATGCCCTGAATGAACGGTCGAACCTCTCCATCGAGATACAAGCGTGGTTCAGGAGTGAATCCTGCCATTGCACTTGTATCAATCGCGGGCGGACGGATGTAGTCAGATTGCTCGAATACCATACCTGCTAAGCCCCAATATCGAAGTGTATCTGACAACGGGTCAAGATGAAGAACAAATAGCTTCTGTGAGTCCCCCCAATGCCACTCAACAGATCGAGGACGGATCACACAATCAGCATGTGAAAGCCTCAGCAAGTTGCCGTTCTTGTCAACAACGCGTATTGGCCCCACCACCCGTTCTCGATTCACCCACAAGCCCATCCACCCTTCATCCCACTCGTCACCCGTTGAGCCGTAGAGGTACGTTCCGTTTCCGTTCGAAATCAGAAACGACCGATTCTCTCCAGCCTTCACCGTGATCGGAGTGTTCGCCAAACTCGCGGTAGCAATCAAAACCACCGTGAGGGAAGTGATGAGTCGCTTCAACACTATTTCATCAACACCAATTTCCGCGTCTGCGTCAGGCCATCCGCCTGCAGCATCACGAAATAAACACCGCTGGAGACACCTGAACCATCCCATACAAACTCGTGCTTGCCTGCGGATAGTTGATCGTCAATCAAGCGCGCCGTTTCACGTCCCAAAACGTCGAATACTCTTAATGTGGCACGTGAGGCTTTTGCCAATTCAAACGGCACCGTCACTACGGGATTAAAAGGATTCGGGTAGGGAACGAGAAGCTCAGATTTCCGCGGCAATGCTGGCAGGTCCGGAGCGTCCGTGTAGATTGCTGAATCGCCTATCACCCATACACGGCCCGAGTAAGCGGACAAGCTGGTGAAGATTCCGGTTAACTCAGAACCCAAACGCGTGAAGCTGGTGGCCGTCGTAATTTCAGAAACAACGTAAGTTGAGTCTGGATGAATGCCGAGCAAGTTTGCGTCAAGATTCACAGTCACGAGTTGTGAAGTCGAGCTAAAATTGCCCAAGAAAACTACCGGATCCATCCCATCTCCAGTTCGTGCATAAGCATAGCACGGGCCGGGTTGGTCGGTCGTAAGTAAATCGAAATCGCCGATACGCATCGCAGGTAAGCGCTTGCGTGCATTAATCAGGCGATAATAATGTGCAAACAACCCATTCGGGTCACTGCCCCAGTTGATAGTTCCGCGCTGGGAAGTCTCGCCGATTTCCTGACCGGCATAAATCATCGGAACACCGGGAATAGTGAGCAGCAATTCGGAAACGAGTTTCGTCTGTGCGGGAGTCTTAATGGAAACGTAACGCGACTCATCATGATTCTCCATAAAACGGAACGGATTCTTGTAGTCCGGCCACGGGAACCCGTAATTCGTAATCAACTGGGTGAGATTCGTAAGATTAGGAATGGAGGGGAACATATTGGTAAATCCAGCACTCCCTTCGTGATGCAATGCCCAATCGTACGCAAGGTCAAAGCGATTTGTGAGGATGTTAAAGTCACTCGCACTCGCTTCTCCGAGCAGGAATATCTCCGGTTTGATCTTTTTCAGTTCCCTTCGCCAGTCCACCCAGAATTGCGGCGAGCGATCCATCGGCCCCCATGCCACATCGCAGCGATAGCCGTCAATGTCATACTCCTCAACCCACCACTTGCACATATCAATGAAATAGCGCGCCGTCTCGGGATTGTCCAGATTGATATTGGGCAAAGAAAGCCAATCGTAGTAGTAGGTGTAATCACCCGCGTTGTTACGATCATACCAATCCCAATAGAACGAGTTTCGGCCGTAACGAATTGCATCCTGCATAAACGGGTGGCCGATACCCGTGTGATTGATGACCATGTCGAGAATCACCCTGATGCCGTGCGCATGCGCCGTCTCAACGAGTTCCCGCAAATCTTCGTTGGTGCCGTAATCCTGTTCGACCGTGTAATAATCGGTGATTTCGTACCCGTGGTCCGACGGACCTTCAAAAATCGGCATCATCCAGATTGCACTTACACCGAGGTCGGCGATTCGTCCCATATCTGACGTAATCCCGTCCAAGTCACCCTCAGCGGAATACGAACGGGGAAAGATCTCGTACACAATGGCATTGTCCACCCATTCAGCGCATTGATCATTCTGAAACGCGCTCTCGCCGTCGTCATTCAACCGCACAAATGTCCGTGAGCGGTTGGAGTTTCCTTCGTCATCGGTTACAATTAAGTCAAAGTAATACTCACCGTGTACTTGCGGAATAGTGAATGTGACGATGCTATTGCTTGGACTTCCGATATCGACAGGCGAGGGATTATCAGGGTCAACGATCCACTGAAAAGTCAACGGATCGCCCTGCGGGTCGTTGGAGCTTGTGCCGTTCAGCTGTATACTTGCATCCCCGATATTGACGACTATCACGGAATTGGGCGCATGGTCAACAAGCAGTGGGAAATTCATCTGCGCGGAGCGGCCTGTGTCGGCATTGACGTCTCGCGCGAACAAGGAGAATAGATTGTCGCCTTCAGTCAGAGTAACTTGCAGCGCAAAACTATCGCCGGTCATCGTCACCGGATGCATATTCTCGTTCTGCATCAGCCATACATTGGACAACGCTACTTGCGAGATGACACGTCCCTTAATTGTCTTGCTCGCTACTCTTGTTGGAGCGCCGCGTGTCATGATTCGACAAAATGGACCTTCATGCATCACGCCTTCTCCGATGTCGTCCGGCGCGATGGCCGCAAGGCCTCGACCGGGCGCATCCAAAGTCACCCGGCGAGTCAGTCCGTAATTCTTCACATTCTTCTCTTGGATGTCACTTGCATCGTAGAAGAAGGAATCAAAGAAGTCGGGCTCTTCCAGGCCGTCGGTTCCGCCCTCAACCGCTGTCACTTCATGCACGTATCTCTGCCCTTGGAGCGGTGCGGCGATTGCACTGACGCATGTGAACTGCCACTCGGACTGATAATTTCCGAGTGCAGCCTCAAGGTCTGCTACTGAGACATAGCATTGAATGTAAGTTGATGAGTTCTCGTAACGGGCTGGAACGCTCGGTCCGCCGATTCCGCCGTAATGCAGCCGATTGTGTACAGCGGGATCAAAATTCGGACTTGCAGCCGCAAGCATTGGCAGCACAATCCCGCCCGATGACAGGCCGGCGACTTCATACTCGGCGTCCATCTCACCGATCGAGCCATAGGCTCCCTGCTCGTTTGTAATGGTCACAATGGCCATTGAATTGGCAGTCAAATCGTCATAGAATCGCGGTCGTATTTCAAGCGAATCACCGTCCGAATAGGCGTACAGCACGAAATCCTTCAGGTCAACCGACTCTGTCGTGGAGTAAATCTCGTCATTTCGCGGATCAACGGCGACATAGAAATTGCCTTCACTGAAGTAATATGCTAAATAGCGAGTGGCGCTCCGTCCGGCGCTATCGGTTGCTTGAACTGATAGCTCAACAAAAAGCTGGTTAGTCGGCAAATTGACTGAAAGCTGGCCCGTTGCGGGGTTCCACGTCGGCGTGACTTGAACGCCGTTAATTCGAGTAACCGGAGTACCGGAGATTCCCGGACCCAAATCACCACTGCGCACTTTGCATGTGATGGTCTGTGCACTGCCAAATTCAAAGACGCGATTATCTCCGGGAAGTACGTCGTACACTTGCGGCATCGTGTCAAGGGCGACGGTCAGGAGCGAATTGTTAAACCCGCCCGGAGCATTTCGCGGATTGTCCGGATCAATCTGCCAATTATTCCCGTTGATAACGAACTTATATTCATTTTCACCAACGGGCATGGCAACTTCACCCCATCGGTTTCCATGCTCGTCAATTCGCGTCAACGGAGTAGCCGTAGTGCTCCAGCCATTGAACGCGCCTGCAAGGTTCAAGGAATTGATTTGACCGCTGAATTGTGAGAATGCCGAACGCGGATCAAATCGGAAAATGACATGAGAAAGCTGTGGCACGGGTGGCTCTTCAAGCAATATATCCCAGTTCTGATTCCCGTTATTGTCCCAGTTTGTGCCGTCGGTTGTCACAAAGTGTACAGAATAGATTGTGTCCAGTGTGCCAATAGTAACGCTGAATACTCCGTTACCGTTATTCACCATTGGCGTGCGCGCGGCCTGACCTTGGGGCACGGTGCCCGCCGGCCACATCGCTTGCGGCGGCAATCTCCAGTTGCCGTGTCCTGCCTCGTTTACTCCCCAATGCAATATGACATTGGTCGCACCATTAGGCAATGTACCGGCAATGGCATCATAGTAAATAGTAATTTCGTCTCCGGGTTCCGGCTCTGCAGGTGACCACCAAGCCACTGTACCGCCCGCAAGAAGTTCAAGCTCCCAATTGTTGCCTGAATTGTTATCCCAATTGTTTCCCCTGTCTGTAAACACGAAGGCAATCGCCTCCGTGGTCATATCAAAGTCGACCGTGACAGACCAAACTTGGTCGCCCGCATTTGCCATTGGGCTTTGCAGCGCGATATTGTCGGAATGAAGCAGCGAGCCCGCTGGCCAAATCTCCTGGGGCGGAGTGCTCCAGCTCCCGTTATCGCCGAGAATTCCCCAGTGCATCCAAACTTGCGAGCCGTTGTCAGGCAGCGCACCGGCGACTGCGTCATAGTAGAAGGTAACAAGATCGCCCTGTCGGGGAGCGGAAGGTTCCCACCACGCCGTTTGCGCCATGAGCGAAGTTGCGAAAGTCAAGAGTAGAACGGCTATACGAATCATAGTGAGACACCTCATAAGGGCAGGGCGGGGCGCAGACTCGTGGTCTGCGCCCCGTCCATTGTGAAAGTCCAAACTTTTCTAAGTGTTACCGCGAACGATACTGGTGACGTATGTCGCGGACGCGCAAACAGTCCAGCATAACACGCTGGTTACTTCAGCAAAAGCATCTTGCGGGTTGCATTGATTGCGCCGCTTTCAAGCTGGTAGAAGTACACACCGCTTGACAGATTACTTCCGTCGAATGACACGGTGTGACGGCCGGCGTCCATCCTGCCGAAGTTCATCGAGGCAACCGTTCGTCCGAGAACATCAAACACCTTCAGAGAAGTCAGGTCACTGCGTGACAGCGTGAAGCTAATGGAAGTGGACGGATTGAACGGATTCGGATAATTTTGCTCGAGGGCAAATTCGGCGATGACGGGAGCGCCATAGTCAGCATCGGAGACAAGGCATGGCCAGTCCTGATAAAGCGTATCCGGTGAGCCCCAGCAATCCACATCCATGCGGAAGTCAGCCTGTGAGTCGTCAATCGTCCGTTCATGGTTGCGGGCAAATCCGGCCTCCACGTCAAGTTGGTTTGCGCCATACTTGTAAATCAACGCGCGGGGTGCACCGGCTGCAAATGGCAACGTGACCGACCAAATGTCATCACCTGCGACGAGGTCGCCGTTAGTACCGGCGTCGTTCATGAAGTAATTCTGAGCGAAATTACCCCACGGCCAATTGTTGAAGAATCCTGCGGCCTGGATACTTTCGATCGTGTAAATCGTATCGCCTGTTTGAACGTCATAGACATACCCTTCGTCGGCAATACGGCCATCAAGCGGAGTAACTTCAACCTGGAATATCACGTTGACATCGTTGGTGATAATGTCGTCTGGTGTGATATTCGCGAAATATACAAGCTCCGGATTGATCTCACCGTAACCATTTCCACTCGGCGGCGGAAGCAAGTCAGGTTCGGTGCCGGTCGGGGTAAAACTGCGGTTTGCGCTGGATTCCCAAGAAGCGGCATTGGGGTCACCACCCTCAAGAATCACGAACTTGTACTCAACGGGCGCATTTTGCGGCAGATCGTCGAATTGCACGCGAAGAGAATAGATACCCGGATTACCGGTTTCTTCGATCAACTGCGTCGCACCGCCCCAGTTGCCGATATTGGCGTGATTACCGCGTACAACGACCCAGTCACTCGCCGGGTCAAAGTTGCCGGACAAATCCTGCACAGTCATGTTAACCCGGAAGTTCACTTCAACGTCGGCGCTTGCCGATGAGGAGATGTTGTTGAAATAAACGACCTCAAGAATCTGTGTATCGCCGGAAACAGTTGCAGTACGGTTGTCCACCGACTCCCAAACATCTTGAGCCGGTTTGACAATCACAAACTTGTACTCGATAGCGCCTTCTGCAATATCAAAGGTGCCCACATAGACGCCAGAGCCGTTGTCCTCCACTTCATGCGTATTGCCCGCCCAGCCATTGATAGTTCCACGGACGACAACAATATCTTCCGCCGGGTTGAAGTTTCCAAGATCCTGCTGTACCGTCATGTTCACCTGGAACGTGACTTGAGTTGCTAATGATTGCGCAATACCGATGGCGAAAATGGCCAGCAACACTGCCAAACTTTTAATCTTAAACATGATTGGGTCCTCCTTGACCAAACCTATTTGTGAGTGAAGTTCTATTTATAATGTGCGAGATAGCTAATAAGAGACTCCGAGCGAATACTTGTAGATGGCATCAAACCTGCCGAAGTCTTCGTATGCTGCGTCGAGCGCGAACGACGGACCCCCGCGCGTCTTGAAGTGAAGTCCGAATCCTAAGGTAATGCCCTCCTCGGATTCGTCAAGGAACAATGATTTGTATCCTGCGCGGAAGAAAAGTTGTTCACGAAACGCGTACTCGGAGCCGAAATTAACTGACTCATCATTGTCATTTGGATGCAGCGCGTCCGCCGCAACCGACAAACGGTGCTTCTCGTCTTGAAAAGCCTCCATTGCCAACCCGAACCGCATGGTAAGGGGAAGCGGCCATTTGTCCGTGCCGAGATTCGCGACAACACTTGTATTGTTTCCTTCACGCGTTTCGTCTACATCGTAAAGCCTCGTCAAATCGCGGCCGGTCATTTGCATTTTGCCGCCGAAATTCGTGATGGAAATGCCGATACGCATGCCGTTCAGATCTGTCCGATAAACACTCCCGAGGTCGATTGCGGCAGTCGCGGCAGATTCGTGCCAAATCCACTCTCTGACATACTTTCCTGTCAGTCCGAGTTTAAATCTATCCGTAAATTGTTTCCCGTAAGTCAACTGAAGCGACATACTGCCGGCGCTGAAGAAATAGCCGGCCCCGTCCTGTTCGTCCTGCTGAGTCGTGGTGACTTCCTGATCCGGCATGGACAACAGCGTAATTTGCGCGCCAATCGCGTCATCGTGCTGCAGCGGCAAGACAGCTCCGACAACATCATACCGCAAGTCAGTCAGCCAATCCGTATGGATAAACGCCGCCTCAAACTTTTTAATGCCGGAAATTCCTGCCGGGTTCCAATAAAGCGCCGTGGCATCGTCTGCCATTGCAGTGAAGGCGCCGCCCATGCCAATAGCCCGGGCCCCTACAGCAATGTTCAAGAAAGGCGCCGCGGTTGAACCCACTTTGCTGACGGCATTAGCGGACAGGGAGAATACGAGCAAGGCAGTCGCGATCGATATGTATCTGAACACTTTCACTTGATCACCGCAAACCTTCCCGTCTTTTCACCGTACGGTGAGTCAACGTGATATAGATAAACGCCGTACGCCACGTTCAGGCCGTCGCGATTGCGCATGTCCCAATTCTCCGTGCCGTCATCAATACCTGCGTTGTGCTCGATAATGTCCACAAGATCACCTTTTACAGTGTAGATCCGGATTGTGCAGCGGTCAGGCAGGTGATTAAAGGTTATCCTGCGCTCTCCTCGACCTTCATTGAAGGGATTCGACGGCTCTTGCACGTTTGCCGATACATAAGGATTTGGATAGACATTGATGCGGTCGAGTTTGACGGCATCACGATTTACCCGGGCGGCGGACGTCGAATATCTGAACAGATCAGCATCAGAGTAGGGCTGATAAAGTCTTAAGATGATCTCATCTCCCGCCGTCGGTCGAACAGTATCTCCTGTAGCAGAACGCGAACGGAATTCCAGCGCCCAGGTAACAACTGAATCTTGCATGAAGATAATAACTTCTCCATTGTCAACAACGCCATTCATCGTTGCCGGCTGCTCGTCAAAGGCAAACTTCAAATACTCGTTTGTGCTGAGGTTCTTGACTCTGAAGTCAACCGGTGTGGCTGGAAGCACGAACAGGTCAAACCAATTGAAATCCTCGGACGTGTCGGACACGCCTTCCGTCCACTCCACAAGGAAGTCCCCCGGAATGCTCTCGCCAACAAGAAAATATTGACTGTAGTTTGTCAATCCGAACCTGAACTCATAAAGCCCCTTGGTCGTGTCCGCCCAGCCGGACGCCTGTTGAATCAACGATACCTGTCGGGGAACCAGCATATAAGCCCGCTGCCCGTCAAACAGCTCAGTGCCTGCCACACGGAAGTACTGCGCCGGATCATAGGTGCCCGGGGGCAGGTTAAACAACGAATCATAGTAACTCGCAAATCGCTCAGCTTGATTAATCAAGTTGTCCTGAGTCGCGAGCGGCTCATTTTCGATAATTGGTTCTTCGCCGTCAAGGTTTGTTCGCGTTACCGTATAAGTTAACGCCGACGTGTCGCTTTCCTGATCGAACGAAAACCGGTACTCAGTGTTGTTGCCGATTAAACGCGGGTCAACTACTTCCAAAGCAATCGTTCCCGTTGCCGATCCCGAGACATGACTAACCGTGCTGAACTGCGGGTCTTCATACCCCAGAGCCGGCGCCCTCGGTACGATGACGGCGGTGTTGATGTCAAGAGTAACATTGCCGCTCGCATCAACGACGATCGTCTTGCTGTTCTCTGCGGGCAGTATCTCTTTTTCCACATCTCCGCGATCGTAGGCAACGACTGCATAATAATAAGTCTGCCCGTTCTCAACCGTCGTATCCGTCCAAGCGTGTTCCAGGCCAGTGTCATTTCCGAGGAAATAAATCACCGAATTACGAATTACCGGAAAGAACCCGGCGTTTCCGTTGTCAAGGTCAAATTGGGCGATCGGTTGATGGAAGACTTTGCGGCCAAGTCCGTCTGTAATCGTAAACACCTCGTTGAAACCCGGATCGGTTGAGCGGTAGATCTTGTAACCCTCAAAATCGAACCCGGTGACCGGATCATAGGAATCCTCGGCGATATTATCCCAATAGAGCGTAACTTCACCGTCGCCGGGTACGGCCCACATCGTCGGCTTTTCCGGTGGTCTCGCGAAATTGTAATTCTCATCATAGATCTGCTGTACCGTAATCTTGTTATCGGTTATGTCCAGCAAATCCTGTCCGTACGCGAGCGCCATGGAAAATCGCTCGGTCTGCCCCGGTCTCAGAGGGAAGTACCCGGAGCCGTAGATGAAATCCCCGTCTTGCGGCTCGGTTGAAACAACATCAAACCGTCCCGGGGTCATGCGTTCCCATAGCGCTGCGTCGTCGCGCATGCGCACCGCGCCGGGTGGAGAAAAATACTCAAAGGACGTTAAGCCAATCTGATCAGACTCATCCACGTCCGTTCTGTCAAAGTGCGGCTCGCCGTTGGTCGGCTGACCATCGCCTTCTCCTGCATCTCCGGTCAACGCAACACCATCGGCGCCCACGTCATCGGTCAGTGGATCCCAGTCCCCGTCGTTGTCAATTCCGTCATCGCGCGCTTCGTCAAGAAGAGGGTCGTTAGTTCCTCGGCCTGTTGTATAGTCAATATACGCGAGGTCCTGATGGTCAATTCGCTCGTCTATCAAGCCATTGAGGTTGTCATCAATACCATTCCCCCCGTTTTCAACGACCTGCTGGCCGGGGTTAAGCACAACCTCGCGGTCGCGAATCATGTAGCGCAGCGGTCCATTCAGCGGGAATGTCGTCACCGTGCGTTCATAAGTGTCATAGTCAACAAGCACGATTGTCTGCCCCGGCCCGAAAGAGCGCGGCTGCAGAAACAGTCCGAGAACATCCCCTGTCAATCGCGGGCTGTTCGGATCCTGACTGTCACCGTCATTGTCGATACCGTCGAGCGGATTGCCGGGTGACTCCAAGAACGCATATCCGACGTAACCGACATTATTGGTTTCTGACACTGGAACCCAACCGGGCGAGCCTTGATCATCGCTGTCAAAGCTATAGGTGATATCGTTCTCGAGGTCAAAATAGGCCAGGTCATCCTCGGAGTCCTGACGACCCCCGGACAAAGTGCCGACGACCATACCGAATGCTACTTTATCATAGGTATGCGTGCTGACGTTTGTTATCTCATAGAGCCAGAAAATAACATCTTGTGCCAGGAAGTGAGACCACTGCAGGCCTCGCACCGACACTCGCAATCCAAGTCCGCGCCGTGCCGTATCCGCCTCATGCGGATAATAGCGATACACATTTCCCAAGCTGTCCGTGCGCTCGAACCACTCAAGGTCGGCATTGTCGTCCATCTGAAAATAGCATTCTTGATCGGCATTGGATACATTCTTGCCGAAATACCCGTTCCACGCACGTGGCCAGCCGGGATCCGTTTGGTCGCGCACCCATGCTCTGTCCCCGGAAAGGGAATCGGTAATACTCTTGTCCGGCCACGCTGGGGGCCACGTGACAGGTTGATTACTCATTGCAACGAGCGGATCTTCTCCGATAGCGGGCGGTGCCGCAAATCCCTTCAGCGGTTCAAAACCCCAGAACGCTCCGCCGCCCGGAGGGCCGTCCGGATTACCACGCGGACCGTCTGATGTGCAAACAGCGCGGATAGTATCACCTGACGGGTGAATAAACTCGACCCCGACCAATGGCGAAACGTCGCCAACGTACTCATTACCGGTGCCAATTGGCCATTCGCCCGAGATTTCGCCGATATTTCCGACCAGTCCATAATTATAGAACGTCGTGCGGACAAGGTTGCCACTCATGATATTCTTGGCACGATAAAGCGGATTGCCTCGATAATTCAGCATCGAGTCGGCTTGGGCGAACACATGTGCAGTCATGCCGGCCAGCATAACTGCGCAAATGAATATTTTGATGTATGATTTCATTAGAATTCGTATGTCAAGCCGATTTTGACCAACCGCGGACGTGAGTAGTGCGAGGGATCAGGATAGACCTCGTTAAGAGTATTGATCTCCGGGACTTCAACCGCATCATTTTCGACAATCGAATAACCGGCGCGGCCGGTGTCGCTGTAAACGCGATCTTCATTCCTTATGTCAAACAGGTTCTGAATCGTTGCCATCAGCAGAATTTTCTTGCCGCCGACAGGGAATGCCTTGAAGGCGTTTAAATCAACGTTGTAGTAGTCCGGCCTGCGCCCATCGTTCTCAAATCCTGTCCGGATGCCGTCGTCGGTTGGCGAATACGGAAGTCCGCTGCCGTACTTGCCGAGCAGCGTTGCTCCGTAACCGCGGTTGCCCGGTACGGCATAGGTCAAACTCGCGTTGAACGTATGACGTCTGTCCCAATCAAGCGGTACAAGCTGCTGCTCAGGTTCGCGCGGATTGTTGCCCTTCAAGTCATTGTATGCCGACTGCGGGTCGCTCGCATTGCCTTCAGCAATTTGATAAGTGTAATCTACGAACGCGCTGAAATTGTTGGCCATGCGTTTGTCTAATGAGAGTGTGATACCCTTGACCTCTCCAAAGCTGCGATTGACGTATTGCGCGTACTTTGTTCCCGAAGAGTATGTCTCGACAATCCTGTCCGTCGCGACCAGACTGCGGATGTCGCGGAAATAGAGTGACGTCGAGAGGGCCACGTCTTCATGAATTTGTTGCTGGAAACCGAATTCGTAGGTAACGGTTTCCTCCATATCCAAATCAGGATTCCCCATCACGGTGTTCAATCCGACGCCCGATTCCAGTTCGTATTCCGGGTTGGCATACATCCGCTCAAAAGTCGGACGCTGCACAAAGTGTCCGTAAGCAAAGTGGAACACACCCTGGTCCGACATCGGATAAGCGATGCCCAGCCGTGGCGACAACCGGAACTTGGCATCTACATCGTCGTACCAGTAACCAAGTCTTTCTTCGAGAGTTTGTGCTGCTCGTTCGGGAAGCAATGGGTTATAGACGTTCGGATCCTTCGGATCGGAGGGAACGCGTCCGTCCGGCTCGAAATAATCGAGCCGTAAACCGAAATTAACTATCAGGGAAGGCAGCTCAAACTTGTCTTGTGCAAACAAGGCGAGCTCGTAGGGGTTATTCCTGTACAAGTCGTGTGACGGAAACGAAATAGGCTCAACAGAAAAGCGGAAGCTGTTGCCTTGCTCAACCGGCACAAGATTGATATCCTCATAGAAAAGCTCATGCACTTTTGCATCAAACCCGACCTTCAGCAAGTGCAGTTTGCTGGCTTGATAGGATAGATTTCCCGTGAGCTGGTTCGTGTTCGTCCAGCGGCGGAATCTGTTCAAATCTGTTCCGGCAACATTCAGCGTATAGGGCGGATTTATCTCCTGATAC
The DNA here is from genome assembly GCA_013360195.1 of bacterium. Taxonomy (NCBI): domain Bacteria; species bacterium. The sequence continues at coordinate 69,181 of JABWCQ010000016.1, read as the reverse complement.
TCAGGATGCAGGTACCGTGGATCAGTGGCCTCTTCAAACACAAAGTGATGGTACTCACTGAACGTGTTGGTTGCCGCAAGTTCGTAGAACATCGCGCTGTTCAGCGCGTGATTCATCTTCAGGACATTGGTTCTGCCGTCACGGTAACGTCTCAGCGTGCCGTCCGGAACATACTTCCAATCGTGTGAGTAATCGCGATAAGCCCTGCCGCTGTAGAAGGTGGAGTAATTGAGCTTGATCTGATCCGTAAGCGGATATGTCAGTTTCAAGTTGCCCCACCGCTCCAGATTATTGTTCATCGCAGCATAACTGTTGTCGCCGTCGCGGTTGATAAGAGAAGAGTCTCTGTTGTTCGGCATGAACACAGTCCAACGGCGTTGTCCGTACTGCCAGCCGTCATCGTCTAAATAGCGAAAGCTCCCATAAAAAGAGAGCTTGTCCGCAAATGGCACGGGGCCGTACAGAGTTGCGCTGTAATCTTGAATATCGAGCGGAGAAACGTGGTCTATGTTCATCCACGTCGTCTTGTGCTCCGATACATAGTCACCGAACTCTGTCGAGACCGTGCCGTGATAGTCCAGCGCACCCTCTTTAGTGACGATATTCACGATTCCTGACATGGCCTGACCGTATTCCGCGTTGAACGTTCCGCTGATGACCTGCAGTTCTTGCACGGAATTGTCGTCAACCTGCGTGCCCTGACTATTGTCATACGCGTCGGTGACTGAGATTCCGTCGACCAAATACATGACCTCGTTTGTGCGGCCGCCGCGGAAGTGCCCGTCAACAACTCCGGCCTGTATCTCGATAACCTGGCCAAGATTCGTCACAGGGAGCGCTTGAATGTCTGAACTGCCAACCGTGGACGTGGCAAACGTCCGGTCATTCTCAATCAGTTTGCGTTCAGCAGTGATGACGACTTCGCCCGTGGCAATTGCTTCCACGCCGAGCACGAAGTCGGCCGTCGCTGTCTGATCGGTAATGACTCGAAGTCCTTGCAGCGTCTTTGGTGCAAAACCGATCGCGCTGACACGCAGATTCACGCTGCCCGGCGGAACATTCAGAATGAAATATTCTCCATTAATATCAGCGGCAGCGCCAAGCGTGGTGCCTTCCACCATGACTGCGGCTCCAATAATTGGATCGCCGGTTTCAGCTTCGGTTATCCTGCCAGCGATCTTGCCGGTCGTACCAGCAAAAACAGCCGAGCACATGACTAAAAATAGCCACAGCCCGGCCGTTCCACCTCGGAAACTCCGATTTCCCAACCACATATGTATTCCTCTAGACTATCCGGTCGCCACAAAAAGCATGGCAATTTTCCTTATTTTTCTTCGTACCTTTAAGTTAAGGGAGAGCTTTATGTTTGTCAAGTGTTTGCGTCACAATTCTGCATTTTCACCCCCTGCAATTCTGCATATTTAAGTTGAATAGTGGTGATTTAAGCCTCTTTTTGAGTCTTTATTAGGTTCCTCCGGGGCGTGCATTTTAATCAGAACAGCCATATATTCAAGTACTCACGTTTCATGACCGAGGAGGTGCACTCATGCGCCTGATGACGATAACAACGTTTCTTGCTGCTTATGCCTCTCTTGCGATGGGGCAGACATTCAGTGCCTTTCTGTCCCGCGTTAACTCGGTGCCAAATGCCGAGCGTCCGGCGATAGTGGATAGCTTTATGACTGCGGTACCCGGATTCCCTTATATAGAGGAGACAATGCAAGTCCACTTTCTGTATCGCGGTCCTGCCAACAGCGCCCAAGTGCCTGGAGACATGAATGGCTGGACTCCGTCTGCCGCAAATATGACACAAATAAGTGGAACGGATCTTTGGTACTACAGCCGGTTCTTTGAGGCCGACGCGAGACTTGATTACAAGTACGTGCTTAACGGGTCAAACTGGATTCTGGATCCCAGAAATCCCTATACGGTCACCGGCGGATTTGGTCCAAACTCTGAGCTCAGAATGCCGGAATTCGTACAACCCCCGGAGATCGAAAACTACCCTGACGTCGCACAAGGTGCGATTCGGGATACCATGTTCACGAGTTCCGTGATGGGAAACACTCGCAGGGTTCGAATCTACACTCCACCCGGATATGAGAATAGCGGCCAGAGCTATCCGCTGCTATTAGTCCACGATGGGCTGGAGTTCATCACGCTGGCTCGGTGCGAGCGGGTGCTCAACTACCTCATTCATCACAATCAGATCCGGCCACTGATCGCCGTATTTGTTCCTCCGGTTGACCGGACCCCGGAGTATGCAGGGGATAGGCAGGATGAGTTTGGTCAGTTCATCACCACCGAATTGCTCCCGTTTGTGGACTCAGCGTATCGAACGGATTCCGATCCGCAAAACCGGGGGACAATGGGCTCGTCAAATGGCGGAAATATCGCTCTTTGGCTAGGCGTTACATTCCCGGAGACCTTCGGTCAAGTAATTGCATTTTCAAGCAATGTTGAGCAAAATATCACCGCAGTGTTGGAGCAGAACGACGATTTGCCGCTTCGATTTTACCTCGATATTGGCACATACGATATTCCAGTATTAATCCCCCGAGTACAGGGACTTGTGCAGATTCTGGAAAATCAAGAATATCCATACTTCTATCAGGAAATTCACGATGGTCACAGTTGGGGAAACTGGCGTGGTCATATTGATGACGCACTCAGATTCACCTTCCCGTCCACAACTGAAGCGCCCGAAGGAGTAGTACTTCCAGTTAGTTTCAAGCTTGCGCAGAATTATCCAAATCCATTTAATCCAACAACTACTATTGAGCTGGCGTTGCAGGAAAGAATGTACGTATCGCTCGATGTGTTCGACACAACCGGCCGGCTTGTGGAATCACTGGCAAATGGAATGTATGACATTGGAAATCATGAGTTTGTCTTCAATGGTACACAACTACCCACCGGTAGCTATCTTGCCAGAGTTGTTGCCAATGGGAGAGTAAGTGCAATTCGTATGATTCTGGTCAAATAATTATTGAGGAGAATGCTATGAGAATATTATTATTGATTTTGACCTGCTTCATGCAATTAAATTTGAGTAGTTTGTCATTGGCTGCTGGCAACCCCTTCGACTATCCGTTCTCCTCATGTCTGACTTGCGGGGATGGGCTTGGCGACAGCACTGTCACTCTGACACATTCGGGCAGACTTCTCAAATTTTGTTGCATCGAGTGTGTTGGGTCTTACACAAAGTCACCGGAAACACATATTTCCAATCTGATGGAGTCGATTCGTGCGGAGCAGCGCGAGACATATCCCCTTACAACGTGCGTGATCTCCGGGCACGAGTTGGGCTCAATGGGAGACCCTGTTGAGTATGTGCATGGAAATACATTAGTTAAATTTTGTTGTGCAGCCTGCATCGAAGATTTTGAGAAGAACCCCACCAAACATCTGGCAAAACTGGACGAAGGTCAAAAGCCCGAACATTGAGATGAATTTTTCCAATTTACAGAAAGTTGGAAAAATTGATAATATAGAGTGTACAGCTCCTCATATTTCCCTTACAATATTCTCGTATTCTTGGATATTCCAAACTAACGTCCTATGAGTACGAAAATGAAGAACTCGGTTCTGGTTGTAGAAGATGAGCACGACATTCGTGAGATATTGGAGTACAATCTCTCGCGGGATGGATTTAGCGTCCGTGCGGTAGAGACAGGTGAACAAGCTCTGTCCGCAGTTGGTGCGATGCCGCCCGACATCATTTTGCTGGACCTGATGCTGCCAGGAATTGACGGATTACAGGTCTGCCGGAAGCTGAAGTCGGACGCTTCGACCGCCAACATTCCGATATTAATGTTGACGGCCAAGGATGAAGAGGCGGACGTGGTGGCAGGGCTCGAGCTTGGGGCAGACGACTATGTGACGAAACCTTTCAGCCCCAAAGTAGTTGTTGCCCGCGCACGTGCCGTGCTGAGACGGCTTTCGGAGCCTGTGCATGGAGAAGATGAGGTCTTGAATTTCGACCAATTGACCATTCATCCCGGTCGCAGGGAAGTCCTGGTGGACGGAAAGCTCGTCGAACTAACCAACAGCGAATTCCGGATTTTGCATCACATGGCCCGGCGGCCGGGTTGGGTGTTCACCCGCTACCAGCTTGTGGACTCGGTTCACGGTGAGAAGCACGCGGTATCCGACAGGTCTGTTGATGTGATGATCGTAGGCTTGAGGAGAAAGCTTCTCGACTGCGGGAACTACATCGAAACGGTCCGCGGAGTCGGGTATCGTTTTCGTGCCTAATGTTCAAACCGGGCAGGCACGTATTGAGAATCAACTAAGCCATGGCCCGCCAAAAGCCTCTATATAGAAGACTTTTTATTCCCTATGTTGGGGTCGCGCTTGCCACGCTTGTGCTCCTGCTGTTTTTCATCGGGTCGGCCTTCAGACAGGCAGAATTGCAGCAGCTTGAAACCAGCATCCGCCAGCGAGTAAGCCTTACTTTGCCGCACATAGCCGCGGAAATGGAATCAGCGACCCACGAAGACCTGAGCAGCCTGCTCCGTGAACACGCGGAAGCAGGCTCTTTTCGTTTAACGCTGATCGATCGTGCCGGGAATGTCATTGCAGAAAGTGATACCATCCCGGAAGCCGTGCCCAATCTACGCAACAGACCGGAAGTGCTTGTCGCGTTGCTGGGACGAACAGGAACGTCGGTTCGGGAAAGCAATGAATTCGATTACATGTATAGCTTTGTCGCCGAACCGATTCTCATGGATGGAACGGTCATCGGTGTGTTGCGCGGTGGCGAGCGGGTTGAAGAGTCACGGTGGGAGCTCTTGAAGCGGACGGGAGGGTTGATTGGAGTTTCCGCTTTTCTTATTGGATTTGGAGTGATTCTGATATTCTTAGTCGTACGCCGAGTCGTGGTTCCGATAGAAACATTACGGCAAGGCGCAGTCCGTTTTGCGGAGGGCAAGCTCGACGAACGGCTTGAAGAGCCGGACACAACCGAGCTTGCTTCCCTGAGCAGGGCATTGAATCACATGTCCCATCAATTGGATGACCGGATACGGACTGTGGAACGGCAACGGGAAGAACAGGAAGCAGTGCTTGCGGCCATGGTGGAGGGCGTACTTGCCGTCGACCGTGACGGCAAAATCATCATGATGAACAATGCGGCCGCAAGACTTTTTGAAGTCGAACGAGAGAGAGCGAAAGGCCGAATTCTCGAAGAGGCTGTGCGAAACACGGATATACACAACTTCGTGCGATTTACCCTCAAGGCGGGGCAGGCAGTGGAGCGGGAAATCATCCGCTATGAGAATCAAGAGCGCATTCTGCAACTTCGCGGAACTCCAATACTCGAGTCCGGCGAAGTCGCAGGTGTTGTCGTAGTCATCAACGATGTGACAAAGATGCGCAGGCTTGAAGCGACGCGCCGGGAATTTGTTGCGAACGCCAGTCACGAACTAAAGACTCCTGTCACGGCAATCAAGGGTTCGATAGAGACCTTGCGTGAGGGCGCGCTTGCCAATCCGCGTGACGCAGAGCGATTTCTCGACATGATGGGACGGCAGGCCGATTATCTGCAGTCAATTATCGAAGACTTGCTCAGTCTGGCAAGAATTGAACAGGCGGCAGAAGAAAACAAATTGGCGGCCGAGCGTCAGCCGATATCTCCTGTGCTGCAAGACGCGATTGAAGCAACATCAACATCCGCCGAGGCGCGCGGTCAACGGGTATCGCTGGACTGTTCACCTGAGCTTGAGGCCACGTTCAATCACTTTCTGATTCGTCAGGCCGTGATAAACTTAATCGACAACGCATGTAAATACAGCCCGGAAGGAACGGGAATAGATGTGAGAGCGGAGATTGCTGAAAAGCAGCTTGTCATTTCGGTTTGCGACCAGGGGCCGGGAATAGCGGAAAAGCATCTGACCAGAATCTTCGAACGATTCTACAGAGTAGAAGCCTCGCGAAACCGAAAGTATGGCGGAACTGGATTGGGGCTGGCGATCGTGAAACATGCGGCATTGGCACACGGCGGAACAGCAGAGGTAGAGACGCAGCTTGGCAAAGGAAGCACTTTCATTATACGCATTCCGATTGAAAGGCAATAGGCACACAAGATCAAAAAGCCCCGCAGCTGCGGGGCTTTCAATTAAAGTCCAGCTGAGACGATTAGAATCTTTCGGTCACGCTCTTGCCTTGCAGAAATAGCTGCAGGTAATCGCGACCGCCGGCCTTGCTGTCGGTACCGCTTTGATTGAAGCCTCCGAAGGGCTGAACACCGACCAATGCACCGGTGCACTTGCGATTCAAATAGAGATTACCGCAATGAGCATGGACTCTTACCTTTTCAAGATGCTCGCGGCGTTTGCCGAAGTACCCGCCCGTCAAACCAAACTGAGTGTTATTGAAAACGTCGAGTCCTTCATCGAAGGATTTCACTTTGCAAACGGCGAGAACAGGTCCGAAGATCTCCTCTTGCATGATGCGCGCAGTCGGGGCAACATCGGCTATAATGGTCGGTTCAATAAACCAGCCAGGGAATCCTGCTCTATTTCCCCCGGCAACAAGTCGGCCTTCCGACTTGCCGATTTCGATATACTCGAGAATCTTGTTGTATGCTCCTTCTTCACTCACCGGACCGTGCCAATTGCTGAGATCCTTCGTGGGACCTGTTTTGATTTGCTTCGTTCGGTTCACAACCATATCCAGCAGCTTGTCGTACACCTTTTCGTGAATAATCAGCCGCGAACATGCGCTGCACTTTTGTCCCTGGAACCCGAAGGCGGCGGTAACGATCTGCTCGGCGGCAAATTCGAGGTCGGCATCATCATCGACCAGTATGGCGTCCTTACCGCCCATTTCCAAGATTGTTCGCTTCAACCACAGTTGTCCGGGATGAACGACTGCCGCGCGCTGGAAAATTCGCTGGCCGATTTCCATTGAGCCTGTGAAGGCAATAAACCGCGTGAGTTTGTGATCGACAATAGTGTCGCCGATAGCTCCGCCGGGTCCTGGCAGGAAATTTACAATGCCCGCGGGCAGGCCTGCTTCCTCGAGAATCTCCATGAAGCGGTATGCAATCACTGGAGTAATAGATGCCGGTTTCAAAATGACAGTGTTGCCGGTCACGAGTGACGCGGTTGTCATGCCGGCCATGATAGCGCCGGGGAAATTCCATGGCGGAATGACCGCGCCCACGCCAAGCGGAATGTAGTAAAGATTGTTCTCTTCACCGGGATATTCATTCACAGGCTGACGCTCGTTCAAACGCATCATTTCACGGGCATAGAACTCCAGAAAGTCAATGGCTTCCGCCGTGTCTCCGTCGGCTTCCATCCAGTTTTTGCCGATTTCCATAACCATGGTTGCGCTGAACTCATGTTTGCGGCGGCGCAGAATGGCAGCGGCGCGGAGGAGAATGCGTGCGCGCGCATCCGGGTCAAAGTTCTTCCACCACTGAAACGCGGCGTACGCGCTTTCTACTGCACGCAACGCAAGTTCCTTGGTTCCCTTGCTGACATAGGCCAGCACTTGGTCGGGATTTGCGGGATTGGTTGACTTGATTGAATCATCGGTGAAGATGCGTTCGCCACCGACGATGAGCGGGATCTTCTCGCCGAAGCGGCCTTCAACAATTGCTAAAGCACTTTCAAAAGCCTGCTTGTTTGCAGAATCGCTAAAATTTGTAAACGGTTCGTTCTTAAACGGAGGGAGCATAGGAAGTATTCCTTAGAATTCAACAGTGCGGAGTTGTCGGCCGCAGTTTATAAGTGGACGGCACTGGACGCAGACGTTGTCTGGCATGCCCCAATATAGAGGAAAACCGTGAGAATTTCAAGCTCGTAAACAATTGAATTTACTGAGTAGTAGGGGATTGGTGAGGCAATGAGAAAACGAAACACCCCCGGCACATCTGATGCAACGGGGGTGTTTTTCGAGAAAGTTGTCTATTTCAATTCAGTTGCTTGGTCCGTGCGCCAAACCTCCAGTAAAGTGCGGGGATGACGACCATGTTAAGTGCCGTCGAAGTAAGCAAACCGCCGAGAATTACGATTGCCATTGGCGTCTGAATCTCTTTACCCGGCTGTCCGCCTCCCAATGCCAAGGGCAGGAGTGCCAGACCTGCACACAGGGCTGTCATTAGAATGGGATTCATCCGCTCGAGGCTGCCGCGAATAATCGCATCTCGGACGGGAACTTTTCCGTTGTCAATCAAATCGTGGAAGTGCGCAATCATCAAGATACCGTTCCGTGCGGCGATGCCAAATAGCGTAACAAATCCTACCAGTGCGGCGATAGACACAATCCCGCTGGTGAAGAAGATTGCAAAGACACCGCCAATCAACGCGAGTGGAAGGTTGACCATCACCAGCAAAGCATCACGGAATGTCCGGAACTCAAGATAAAGCAGAACAAGGATTGCGCCGATTGAGAGCAACGAGAGAAGAAACACAATCCGGCTAGCCGCTTCTGCACTTTCAAACTGGCCGCCATAAGATACGAAGTAACCGTCCGGCATTCGCACGTTGTTCAATACTTTCTCTCTGACTTCTTCGACGGCACTTCCAAGATCACGTCCGGCAATGTTAGCCTGGACAACGATCTTGCGGCTGACGTTTTCGCGGCTGATGGAATTCGGGCCGCTCGACTTGTACACTTTTGCCAGCTCGTTCAACGGAACTTGCGGTCCTGCCGGTGTAGCGAATAAACTGCTTGCGATGACATTTTCATTCACCCGTGAGTCTTCGGGGAAGCGAACAACAAGGTCGAACGGAATCTGTCCTTCAAGAACTTGTCCGACCACTTTGCCGTTAAACGCTGTTTCGATGTTCTCGGCAAGATCTGCTACTTGCACGCCATAAAGCGCCATTGCGTCACGGTCCATTTCGATACGAAGTTGCGGGACGTCAACCTGTGGCTCTACGGCGACGTCAACGAGTCCGTCCACCGTTTCCATTTCAGCCTTGATCTGCTGAGCTATCTGCCTCAACTCGTAGAGATTACCGCCGAATACTTTGACTGCCAACGCTGCTTGTGTCCCGCTGAGCATGTGATCGATGCGATGTGACAACGGCTGACCGATGCTGATAACCGTACCGGGAACGTCGGACAGCAAGTCACGAAGTTCATCAAACACCTTTTCCTTATGATACCCCTCTTGACTGAGCCGTACTTCAAGCTCTGTCTGGTTACTTCCAAACACATGCTCATCCAATTCTCCTCGGCCCGTTCGGCGCGCGACGGACAATACTGCTGGATGAGACATCAACTTTCTCTCAACGAATTCACCGATGTCGGAAGATTCCTGCAGGGAAGTGCCCGGAGGAGTAATGGCGATAATCGTAGCCGAGCCTTCATTAAATTCAGGCAGAAAGGAGCTGCCGAGTCTGGAATAAACCGCCAGCGCACCAACGATTAACAGAGCTGTCGCAAGTATCACCGTTGATCCATGCTTGAGGGCCCATTCAAGAGTTGGCCGATACCAGGACTTCAGCGTGCGCACGAGCCATGTTTCCCGTTCTGCCGTGTGTTGCTTCATCTTTGGCAGGAGGTAGTAACTAAGCGCGGGAACAACGGTAAGCGCGACGAACAGCGAAGCAAAGACGGAAATCACGAATGCAAAACCAAGGGGGAGAAGAAGTCTTCCTTCAATTCCGGACATGAAGAACAGCGGAGCAAAGACGGCGATAATAATAAAGGTCGCGATGACCATCGGTTGCCGTATCTCATTTGAAGCATCGAGTATTACCCTAAGTGTTGGGCGCTTTTGGTCGTCCGGCAGGACGCGGTTCTCGCGCAATCTGCGAAATACGTTCTCAACATCGATGATGGCATCGTCCACCAAAACACCGACCGCGATTGCCATACCGCCAAGAGTCATTGTGTTGATTGTAAGCCCGAGCCAATACATGGCCAGCACAGCAACGATTAGCGAGAGGGGAATGGCAACAAGACTGATAAGCGTCGTGCGGACATTTGCCAGGAAGAGAAGAAGTATGATTGCGACTAGAATTGCGCCGTCCCGAAGCGCTTCAATCACATTGTGGATGCTGACCTCGATGAAATCGGCTTGTCGAAAGACGTGATTATCAATACGCACGTCAGCAGGCAGGAGCGGCTCCAGTTCTTCTATGACGGCATCAATTCGGTTGGAGAGATCAAGAGTGTTCGCATTCGGCTGCTTCTGAACTGAGAGAATGACGGCGTCCCTGCCGCTGACGGAAGATGTACCGAATCTCGTGGCCGCGCCAATTTGCACGTCGGCCAGATGTTCGACCAGGATAGGGCTCCCTTCACGAACAGAGACAACGGATCGTTTCAAATCCTCGATCGCGTCGATGAGACGTAGAATCCGCCGGTTGAATTCAAGTTGGATTTCTTTACCGCGTCCTGAAGTTCGCTCAAGCTCACTTGAAAGGCGGCAAGTCGCTCCGGACTCGCAAGAACCTGATACTGCTTTCTTTCTCCGCCGATGGCAACTACCTGAGAAACTCCCGGAACGGCCAGCAATCTTCGTCTCAATATGTTATCGGAAAACGACCGCAAATCCATTTCCGAAAGCGAGTCGCTGGAAACTCCAACAAGCATGATCTCACCCATCAACGACGACACAGGCGCCAAAGACGGTGCATCCATGTCCGGCGGCAAGAGCGCAAGGACGGATTGCAGCTTTTCAGCAACGATTTGCCGTGCTTGAAAGATATCCGTACCCCACTCGAACTCCACCCAAACGATGGCGAATCCGGTGGCAATTGAAGAGCGAACTCGCCGCACTCCGGACGCTCCGTTCATCGCAGTTTCAATCGGAAAGGCTACGAGAGTCTCAACTTCTTCGGGAGCCATGCCATGCGCGTCGGCAAGTATCGTTACCGTGGATGCGGTCAAATCCGGGAAGACGTCAACCGGTAGCTGAAACGCTACAAACATGCCGAGTATCAGGATAAGTGCCGACGCGAGTACGACAACCAGCCTGTTCTCGAGCGAGAACTTTATGATATTCTGAAACATGGCCGCTCCTTAGTGCGAATGGCCATGATGGCCGGCTTCTTCCGGTGTGATCTTGAGCGACGCCAGTCGAATCTTATAGGCGCCGATAGTCACGACCGTATCTCCTTCTGTCAGTCCGTCTGTGATTTCAACAAAACCTCCGTCGCGCAAGCCGGTGCGAACGACTCTTCGTTCGAAAGCCTCCGGACCTGTCTGCACATACACAACGTACATATCGTCTTCATCAATAAGTGCGGTCTCCGGAATGGCCAAGGTCTCGATTTGCGTCATTGTTTTCAGGTTAACCTTTGCAAAGCTTCCCGGCCTGAACAGTGAATTGGTGTTACGCATCTCGAATATTACAGGCACCCTTCTTGTTATCGGATCGAGAAGTGTGCCCACCGTAACAAGCCTTCCATCAAGGTCCGACACTCTGTAAATTTCATTTGAACCGGTGAGTGTGAAAGTCGCGTCGTATACCTGGCTTAAGCTGCCAGATTCGGACGCAGGGACTTGAACCTCCAGCCAAATCCAGGATGGATCGATGATGTTGAAAAGGTGCTCACCTGTTTCGACATGCTGACCGAAGCGCAGATGAATATCATTAATGACGCCGCTTGCCGGGGCGCGAAGATTGAAGAAATCGCCTTCCGCCACAATCTCGTCAATGTCCGCCTCTCGCTCGCCAATCGCTCCTCGTATCCTGCTGCGCTTTGTTTCAAAATCGAGCTCAGCCTCCTGGAGTCGCTTTGCCGATACTGCGCCATCAGCAGCAAGTCCCTTGACGCGGTCATACTCTGCTTTGGAAAGGCGGTACTCATTTATTAACTGAGTCCAACCGCTTTCAGGACCACCGGATGGAGCAATACGCGCGAGAATCTCTCCTTTGGTGACCTCCTGTCCTGGCCGAACAATTCCATGTGTCGGATCGGGCATCAAAACACCGTCAAACGGTGCAAACACTTCTGCTTCCCCGACTCCCGCTGCCTTAATTTCGCCAATTGCCCGAATGTTGTTTGAAAGCACTCTCTTTGCAGCAGGTTGAGTCTCGAAATCAAGTTGCTGCTGAAGGGCTCTCGAGAATGTTACTGCGCGGGTATCATCCTCATGTGCAGCTTCGTCAAGTGCGCGGTCTTGATCATCGTGCGCGTGGTCGTGATTGTCATGCGCATGGTCGTGATCATCATGAGCAGGGTCGTGGTCATCATGCGCGGGGTCGTGATTGTCATGCGCATGGTCGTGGTCATCATGAGCAGGGTCGTGGTCATCGTGCGCGTGGTCGTGATTGTCATGCGCATGGTCGTGGTCATCATGCGCGGAGTCATAGTCATCGTTCGAATGATCATGTCCGTGATCGTGACTATCACTGACGAGTTGCTGCTGGCTGTCATTTGACTTGCCACCCGTCTTCTGGGCGGCATTCTGTTTGCAGCCGAGTGCGAAGACGATTGCGGCAATCAAGAGTGTTAGAGTTGGGATATATTTCATTCTAATAATTCTCCAAGATTGGGAATCCTGTCAATAGTCTGAGATTCAAGTCCGTCTGCAAGCGGGAAGCTTCAATCTCAAACTGTTCGAGTTGCGCAGTCTCACTTGCCTCAATGGCATCGAGTAACTCAATGTAGCCGATTTCACCGCTCAAATACAGATCATTCGCGGCTTTCAAGTGATTGCGAAGCATTTCGGGCGGAAAGGATAACTGTGAGTGTGAATTCGCATTACGCCAAAGGTCAAAAGCTCGAAGAACTTCTTCACTCAATTGAGCGGAGACTGACCGAACCTCCTTCGAAGCGCGTTCGTATTCGGCCTTTCGGAGGCGGAGCTCCGCATTTCTGCGATAAAAAATCGGCAGTTCAAGCTCGGCCTCGAGTATCCATCCCTGCTCATCAAGGTTGTTTGATTTCTGGCCAATCCCAATTGAGAAGTCAGGCAACCTGCGCCAGGAGGCGGCGCTCTTTGCTTGACGCGCGGATTCGGTCCTCAATGAAATGCCTTGTAATTCAGGGGAATGCTCCCGGGCATATCTCAGTGCGTCTTCAGCGTTTGTAAATGGAATCTCAACCATCTCACGATGAATGCTGCGAAGTGCGGTTTTGTAAGCCAAGCCGCACTCTCTCCCGAGAGACTTCTCCAGCGCTTCGATATCTCGAAGTATCTCAATTCTCTTTTTGTGAATCGAGATGGACTCAAAACGAACGCGCATTGCATCAAAGGTTGAAATGTCACCCGCTTGTTCGCGCTTGTCATTTGACAACAGAATTAGTTCCAATTGACTGGAAATGTCATTCAGAAGATCAAGTTGCTCGTTCAAATGATGCAGTCGCAGAAGATCGGACAAGACGTTTGAATACACGCGGGACTGTGTAAGCCTTAGATAGGCATTTGCCGCAGAGACACTTGCCGCAGCGCTGTTGATTTCAGCCCCACGATTCCAGATGAACCCGAGTTCTTGATTCAAGCCGAGGCCTGTTTCTCGAACTGAGCCAAGCTCTTCATTTGATCCGAAAATGACTGGATTGGGAATCGCCCGTGCATTGGAGTGCACCGCGGAAGACCGTGCGAGCTCTTCTTTTGCAAGCAGGATCTCATGTGAAGTTGAGTCCGTGGCTGCAAGTAACTCGGCAAGTGTGGCGGTCTTGCCGGCATTTGTATTGAAGAGAAGCGCGCAAAAAAATACGACCACCCCGCGCAAGAGTGGTCGACATACGAAAAATGGATGCATGTCGCTCCTTGTCTGAAGGTAAACAGAAATCACCGCCCGTCAGCGAGCGGTCACCGATGCCTTATGACAAGTGCGACTTTGGAGGTCGTTCGATGCGGAAAAGAGGAGGGAGTGGGAGAGACAGCTGGTACAGCGAATGAATTGTATCCGCTTCAGGTGCGGGAAGCAAGCTGGTATGAGAAGCGGTCAGGCCAAGAATCTGGAAATGTACGCAGTGACAAAGCTGGTCACACATCTCTGCGTGCGCTTCATCCTCATGGTCATGATGATGATGGGGGATTTCAGCCCCCACGCCGGCACCGAAGACCAGAAGGATCAACAATACTGATACAATTCGATTCACTGCCATGCAGATGATACGACAACTCGTGTAAAAGGTTCCTGACAAAGCTTCGGGTCCGGCAAAAGCTCGGCACCGCTCTACATCTATAATACAGAATCACCGTTCAAATTACAAGCCATGCTCATGTAGCTAAGTCTGAGGTCACTCCAACGAATCAGTCGGACAGAATCTAAGAAGTTGTTTTATATGAAAGAAAGCCAATATTGAGGCACTCCGTGCGATTGCGTTCAAATTTTCACAAATTCATACTTCGAATACTCCTAAGCAATTGTAATAAAACGTTTTAATGAGTTCATGCGAAATCAGTTATTGGGAGAAAGTGCTTCATATCTTGAGTTTAAGTAACTTAGGGAATTACCTTCATCTGAAACACCCCGCACGGACTACAAGACAATTTAAACATGACCTACGCTGCCAAGCTTTTCATTTTTGCCCCAATTCTCTTTTCGATAATCGGTTGCTCGTCCGGCGGCTCCGCGCAGACTGGTAAACGACCTCCGCTTGCCTTTCCCATCGAAGTTGAAACCGTGTCATCGAGACAAGCAGACTTGGTCGTGCACGCAGTTGGCTCGGTTGAGGCATTTGAGATAGTGCCTGTGACGGCGAGAGTGGGGGGAACTGTCCAATCGGTGAAGTTCCGCGAAGGTGAATCGGTTCGTGCCGGCGAGAGTCTCGTGGATATTGAATTGGAGCGCTATGAACTTGCTTTGAAGTCAGCCGAAGCGGCTTATGACAAATCTAAAGCCAACTTGCGTGAAATCGAAGCCGGCTTGGCAAGGCGGGTGGACATTCAAGGTAACAATCCGGGCTTTGTAAGTGCTGAGGAGCTCGATAGCTGGCAAACACGTGCCCAGTCGGCCCGAGCTGATTCCTCACAGGCCGCGGCCAATCTCGAGCTTGCACGGCTGAACTATCGCGATGCACGAGTGCCTGCGCCGGTTTCAGGAGTGATCCAATCGCGCATCGTCCGTACTGGCCAGTACCTGCAAGTCGGGGCAACGATTGCGACGATGGTTCGCAGGGACCCGCTCCTGTTGAAGTTCACAGTTCCGGTGCAAGAGGCGGCGTCAATATCGCGAGGACTTGAAGTGCAGTTTACCGTCAGTGGAGTTACCGACACACTACGCGCGAAAGTGACAGCCGTATCTGAATCTGCGGACCCTCAAACGCGCATGGTGGACGTGACGGCCGAAGTTACTCCGGAATCAGCTGAGAATCTTCAGCCGGGAGCTTTCGCTGAGGTAACCGTTGTTCTGGGAGAGACGAAGCAGTTGCCCGTCATTCCACAAGTCAGCATCCGGCCAAGCGAAAGAGGATTTCTTGCATATGTTGTTGGAGACAGCGTCGCTCATGAACGAGTTCTGAAACTTGGACTCCAAACGCATGATGGAAGAGTCGAAGTTAAGGAAGGGTTAAACGAAGGCGAGATTCTGGTTGTGCGTGGTGCGGAAGCATTGAGTGAAGGGTCGCGAGTACGGATCGTGTCAGGGCAGTCACAGAGTCAAGCGAAAACCGACACAGTGAGTACAAACTAATGAATATCACTGAAGTTTGTGTCCGGAAACCGGTTTTTGCGTGGATGCTTATGGCAGGCACTGTCCTGTTCGGCATCATCGCGCTTACCAGAATCGGTATTAGTCAGTTCCCCGACGTTGATTTCCCGACAATCTCTGTCAGTGCCACCTGGGAAGGTGCGGCTCCTGAGGTCATGGAGCATGATGTTGTCGAGATTATCGAAGAAGCAGTCGCGCAAGTGGAAGGCGTGCGCAGTATTACGTCCAGCGCCAGGCAGGGAAGTGCGAATGTTACGGTGGAAATGGATCTCTCGCGGGACGTTGACTTGGCGCTGCAGGACGTTCAAACGAAGGTTGCGCAGGCGGCACGAAGGCTCCCGGTTGATATTGATCCTCCGACCGTCAGCAAGTCGAATCCGGAAGATCAGCCAATCATGTGGATTGGGTTGTCAGGACCGTACCCCAAGCAAGTACTCTCTGACATTGCTCGCTATCAAATCAGGGACAAGCTGCAAACGATCCCCGGTGTGGGAGAAATCAATCTTGGCGGTTGGCTGGACCGGAATATACGAATCTGGATTGACGCCGCCAAACTTGACGCATATGGCTTGACGGTGAATGATGTTGTGTCGGCATTACGGCGTGAGCATGTCGAACTCCCTGCCGGCCGCCTTGAAAATAGCGGACGAGAAGTCAGCGTTCGCATTATGGGAGAAGCGATTGATCTCGAGACATTCAAGAACATTGTGGTCAGGGACGTTCCGGGCGCGGAAGTCCATCTGAGTGATGTTGCGATAGTTGAAGACGGATTTGAAGATGTCCGCCGGATCACCCGCGTGAACGGAAGTCCTGCAATGGGAATGGGGATTCGAAAGCAACGCGGAGCTAACGCGGTTGCGGTTGCCGAGGCGGTCAAGGCCGAAATGGAGGAAATTCGAAAGACCCTGCCGGACGGGATGGAGCTTGGAATAAATTTTGATTCCACCAAATTCATAGCGGAGTCCGTGCACGAAATCGAACTTGAGCTTGTCCTCTCTGTAATCCTCACCGCACTGGTTTGCTGGCTGTTTCTGGGATCGTTTTCAAATGCGATCAATGTTATTCTTGCCATTCCTATGTCGCTGCTGGGGACAATTGCGGTAATCTACTTTCTGGGATTCACCCTGAACACATTCACGCTGCTTGGACTCGCACTTGCGGTCGGAATAGTCGTGGATGACGCCATCATGGTGCTGGAAAACATTGTTCGGCACGCGGAAATGGGGAAGGACAAGGTAACCGCAGCATTGGAAGGCACAAAGGAGATTACTTTTCCTGCGTTCTCCGCAACACTCGCGGTTGTTGCGATTTTCGTACCCGTTGTTTTCATGGAAGGCGTAATAGGCAGGTTCTTTCTTCAATTTGGTGTGACACTTTGCGTCGCCATACTGCTTTCCTACGTTGAAGCCGTGACACTCGCACCTGCGCGTTGTGCGCAGATTTTGGATATCTCCCGAGAGAACCGGAACAGGATTGGCGCATGGGCAGACCGGATTTTCGGCAAGTCGGAAAAGCTCTACGCAAGGTGGCTCGGCAACGCACTAAAGCGGCCGGGTCTGATTCTGTCGGGTGCGCTGACTATCTTCTTGGGTTCGATGATCGTATTGAAGGTGCTTCCGAGCGAATTCGTTCCGTCGCAGGATCAGAGCAGATTGATGGTTCGAATTCAAACGGCCGTCAGCTCAAGCATGACAGAAACCGATAATCTGTTCAGGCAAGTGGAGCAACAAGTGGCGACGTACCCCGAAGTGGCACGGTCGTTTGCCTTGGTTGGAGGATTCGGCGGCGGTGGTCAAAGCGGCGGTATATTCTTTGTAACTCTCGTGCCGCCTCGTGAACGCGATAAGTCACAAAAGGATTTTGCAGCGTTACTTCGCAAGGATTTGAATAGCATCCCGGGTGTTCGTGCAGTCGTGCAGGATCTGTCCCAAGCAGGCTTCACGGCACAGCGCGGCTTTCCCGTTGAATTCGCATTACTCGGCCCGGACTGGAAGACCCTTGAACAACTGAGCGGTGACGTAACAAGTAAACTGAATGAAAGCGGACTTGTTGTCGACGTTGACACAGATTACCGTATAGGTGTTCCGGAGCTGCGCATTGAGCCAGACCGGGCAAGATGTGCTGACTTGGGTATTTCCGTGGAGGACGTGGCAACGGCAATCAACACTCTTGTGGGAGGTGAAAGGGTCGGAAAGTATAGTGCAGGTGGGAGGAGGGTTGATGTTCGCATGCGTCTCATGGCCGACCAACGGAGAAGTGTTCAGGACATTTCGCGGCTTCGCGTTCGAAGCAGGAGCGGCGAACTGATTCCACTCTCGACGCTAATCAAGTACGAGGAGTTGCCGGCACTGCAAGCCATCACTCGAAAAGACAGGGAACGTGCGATCACTGTATTTGCGAATGTCGCTGCAGGACATTCGCAGCAAGAGGCAATCGAGTTCGTAGAAAAACTTACAGACGAGCTGCCTACTGGCTATAGAACAATGCTGAGTGGTTCGAGTGTTGCCTTTAAGGAGTCTTTTGCGGGTCTCGTCTTTGCGCTCATTATGGGCATCCTTGTGGCATATATGGTTTTGGCGTCACAATTCAACTCGCTTAGCCACCCGCTCACTATTTTGACGATTCTACCGCTTTCCGTAGTCGGCGCGGCGGCTGCGTTACTGATAGCGGGGAAAACCTTGAATATCTTCAGTATGATCGGATTGCTGCTGCTGATGGGAATTGTGAAGAAGAATTCGATTATTCTTGTGGACTATGCAAATCAGCGGCGAACAGGCAATATCAGCGCGAGCGACGCGATGAAACTTGCCGGACCTATACGTCTTCGCCCGATTCTGATGACCTCCATTGCGACCATGATGGCCGCTCTGCCGCCTGCGCTTGGACTCGGAGCAGGAACCGAAATCCGTACGCCAATGGCTATTGCGGTTATTGGCGGCGTCTTTGTCTCAACTGCATTGAGTCTGTATGTCGTGCCGTCGTTCTACGTTAAACTTGAGGATTGGCTTTCAGCACTGAAGAGGCAATTCCGCGGTTCAAAGGCGAAATCTCCCGTTCCCTCAAATGAGTTTGCGTGACAAATCAAGCCACAAAGTAAGGGTCTGCAATCGCAGACCCTTTTTGTTTACATTCAGGAGTATCTTTGCGGAGTCACAGACTCAAGTCCCTTTGCGAGTACCGAATTTACTCGATTCCCCAACTCTGCAGGTACGGGAGGTTTGACAATCATACAGCACACTCCCGCCTTCTCCAGCCTCTCATTATCAATCTCCTTGCTGAACCCCGACATCAGTATCACAGGCATTTCAGGCAGACTCTTCTTGATTTTCTCAGCCAGTTGAAGTCCAGTCATCGCCGGCATGGCCTGGTCAGTGATGACAAGTTTGAATCCGTTCGGCTGAGATTGCAGCAGATCAAGTGCTTCTTGTCCACTCTGACACATCGATACCGAGTAGCCGCAAAGCTTCGTCAGAACGTCGGCGACCGCCTTGGCGACATCATATTCATCATCAACCACGAGAATACGCTCCCCCCTGCCGGACAGAGTGGATCGCTCAACGGACTCTGGCCGGGACTCTGAGGCCACGAGAGGTAGATAGACGCAAAAAGTTGTGCCCGCATTGCGGCGGCTCTTCACCGTTATTGCGCCATCATGACTCTTTACTATGCCATGAACGACGGACAAGCCCAGACCTGTGCCTTCTCCGACAACCTTTGTCGTGAAAAACGGTTCAAAAATGCGGTCACGAATAGCATCATCAATACCGCACCCTGTATCGGAAACGCACAGTCTGGCAAACTCGCCTGCCTTCAGCGGCGGCAAGTCACGCACATCATCTTCGGAGAGACGAAGTGACTTTAACTCCACGGTAAGCGTTCCGCCTCCGTCACGCATGGCATGAAGCGCGTTTGTACAAAGATTTAACAGCACTTGGTGAATCTGCGACGGATTGGCAAGCACTGGTTTGCACTCGGTGTCAATGCTCGTCACAAGTTTCACTGAACTTGGAACCGACGCGTTCAGGAGTTTCATGGCTTCCCTAATTGCCGGAGCAAGCTCTATCGGAATCCTCTCCTGGTCCATTTGCCGGCTGAAAGTCAGAATCTGTTTCACAAGATCTTTCGCGCGATTCGCAGCCGCTATCACCTGCTCGATATCATCACGCTGTGGATGTCCCTTGCCGAGCTCATGAGCAGCCATTTCAGAATAGACAAGAATCGGAGTCAGGATATTGTTGAAGTCGTGCGCAACGCCACCGGCGAGCGTTCCGATTGTTTCAAGCTTCTGCGCCTGTCTAAGCTGCGCCTCCAAGGCTACCCTTTCAGCCTCCAGCTCCTTCCGATCGGTTATATCTTGAATCGTTCCAATCATTCTGATCGGCACACCGTGCTGGTCAAATGTTACATCGCCCAATCCATGTACCCATCGAACTTGACCGTCGGAAGGTTTAACAATCTTATATTCCTTGTCAAATCTCTTCCCGGCTTTCAAAACCTCCGTTTCGAAGTAGTTTGCCATCTCTTCGCGCCACTCGGGGTGCACAATTCGAAGCCACCCTGCCGGTGTTCGCTCAAATGCTTCATCAATTCCAAAAATGTCATCAAGAATGTTAGAACTCGTCCAAACTCCTTTGACAACATCGAGCTCGTAACTTCCAAGACGTGCGACTGACTGCGAAGCGCGCAGCATTGCCTCGCTGTTTCTTAGTCTAATTTCTGAATGACGCCGTTCTGTTATGTCTCTTCCGAAACTCGCAACTCCAACGATCTGCCCCGCGACATACTCAGGCACCGATGTCACTTCAACGTAGAAGTCGCTGCCGTTTGCGTGGCGCACTCTTACTTCGTAATCCTGCGGAGTGCCATTTAACGCATCCAGAAACATCCGTTGAACTCGCTCATGATCTTCGGCATGCAGTATTCCTACAAAACTTTGACCAATCCATCGGGACATGTCGTAACCGGAAACCTCGGAAGACTTCTTGTTCGCGTAAGTGAATCTGCCTTGTGAATCGAGGGTCCAGTACATGTCATGCGAATGTTCGACAACCGAACGGTACTTCTCCTCGCTCTCTTCAAGCCTGCGATTTGCTTCAACAATTCTGTCAGATAAGTACTGAGCGAGCCGTCCGCCGGCAAAAACTGCTGCAATAGAGGCAAGCAACGGAACCAGGAGAAAGAGAATGGCGTTGTTTATGGACAGTGCGGAGGAAATCTGATAAATGAACTGCTGCGCGAAGCATGTCAGGACAATTAATGGAATGAAAAGCCGCAATGTCCGGCCTTTCGTATTCGCTGCAAAAATGGTTTTAAGTATTGAATTGGCTCCCGACATTGACACCATCGCTGCTCCTACAAAACTGAAAGCGATAGCAGTGAGTAGGGATAGTGGGACCAAACTGGTGTGATACAAGAAAGGATCACCGAGAGCATACGCATAGGTAAGCAGTGAGCCCGTGACAAACACCAAGGCTCCCGACCAGCCCAGGATGTTCTCAGAATGCAAGCGAAAACGTGGGATTGCAGAGGACACGAGAGCAGTGCCGCTCAACAGGAATAGCACACCGCTCAATGGCGACATTTGATTGACTGGGTGCATCCCGAAGTTGGGTTGCTCGGGAATCAACCAATGCGTGATCGTCAAATCAACGGAAACAAATCGCTCTATGAAAGCAAGAAGTCCATAAGCTCCAACAAGAGCGGGAAGAAGAAGTAGTGGTAGGCGCCTTCTCGATTCCACCGTTAAGAAATACAAGGTCGCACCGAGCACGGCAAAGCAAAGTGCTGTGTCAATGGCCATAGGAATGTAGGCCGAAGTGACTCGCGTCAAGGACTCAATTCCGGACATCCAGCCAAACGTAACTACCAGCCCAAGTGTAAGCGTCACGATTCCGCAGATGCGTGTCGCGAAGTAAAAGTAGTTCCTTGCTATGTCCTGAGTCATAGTGAGCGGCCATTCCAAATAGAGTATTCTTCACAGTTCTTCGGGAAAGTGCAATTTCTAAGCCACGTAGTTCGGATAGTGTTTACTTTCTCAAGACCTAAACTCTGGAGCTAAGCAGCTAACGATGAAGGACTTAAAAATACCGGCAGAATTGAAATCGTGGCTTTTTGCTTGGAAAGTTGTCACACATTGACCAAATACAGGCAATGAACCGATCCTAACTGCTAGTCCATTGGCAGGCACTCGTGATATTCCATCATATCATTTGTTATGTCATTCGCTGTGGATTAATCGAGACGTCTCCAATTCTGTTGATGTGCGGACTAGCCTGCATAAAAAGTAACGAGATAGACACCGATTGCAGCCAGAATAATTCCAATGACACGTTGACGGGTCATCGGCTCCTTCAGGTAAACCGCGGCGAGAATAAAGACGAACACGTTGCTGGTCTGATTCAGCGCGGATGCCTGTGACGCCTGCGTGTATTTAAGTCCGGCGAGCCAGGCAATTAAGGCAAGGTAAGCACCAACAAATGAGCCGGTAAGCAAGTATCCCCAGCTATGCTGCACAGACAGTGTTCGTAGAATTGATACGCGATTCCGGTTGAATAGAAGAATAACGAGCAAAGTTCCGATACCGCCCATCAATCGAATCAGCATAATCCACATGAGAGACTGTGTCTCCAGAAGCGGCTTGACAATCACAATTCCGACAGCCATAAACGCCATGGAAAGAACGCCCCACAGGACGCCAAACCAAATTCCTTTGCGGGTCGTACTATTCGCATTGCCGAAGCCGGATGCTTCAAGAACCGCAGAAATTATCAGTGCAACGCCGACTAACTGCATGAATGTCAAACGCTCGCCTAACCAAATCACGGCGGCAGTAATGACCATTGGACTGTACAAACAGTCCACAATCGAAGAAAGCGCAGCACCCAGCCGGTTCAGACTCATAAAGAACAGAGTATCTGCAATGCCAATACCAAGCGCACCGCTAAAAAGCAGCAATGATACGTCAGCGAATGAAAACTCGGACGTCAGATTCCCATTGACCAAGTAGATGGTCGGAACAATGAGCACAGCTCCGAGTGCATTTTTGAACAAGTTGAGCGCGATCGGATGCACCGTTTCTCCGCTCTTCTTGAAGAGTATCACCGCCGCGGCCCAAATCATGGCAGTCAGAAGAGCGAAAATCTCGCCGATATGAGGGATGCCCGATATGTTCACTTGCGGATTTCCGGTCCACAATACGAGATCATCACGGCTGCGCGCCTTCCCGCGGTTTCTCCATCCACCGCTTCATGAGAATCAATCCGACGGGCGACGCAAGAGCGATGATACCGTATATCGTCCAAAGGGTGCCGCTCGCCTGACTGCCTGTTGCGGGAATATACTTTTCAAGCATGATGCCCGAGTAAAATCCGGTCGTGAATTTTGCAAGAAACCATGGGATGCCGGCCAACCCCATATAGGCACCGACTCTCCCTGCGGGGGCAAGTTCCGCGATGTACTCGTAAAATCTGCTCGACCAAATAGCTTCTCCAATCGAAAATACAAGAATGTAGCCGATGAGAAGTGAAAGCGCCGGTTCAGGCGCGAGTAGAAAAGTGGCCGATGCAGATACGAATGTGCCGATTACCATCATCAGAATGATGTTCACTCGCTGTGTAAAGGCTGCAACAAGCGGGACCGCGAAAGTGATAATCAACGGGTTCAATCCTTGGAACCACTCGTACCGAGTACCAACTGCCTCCGGAAAGCAGCGCATGATGTAATGCGGCATCGTCAGCCATTGATGTGCAAACATGGTTCGCACCGGCAATAGGACGAAGATGAATGCCATGAATCGGCTGTCAAGAATTGGCAAAGACTTGATTCGCTGCCGCAGTGGCACGAGCTCCGTGTGCCTTTCAGGCTCTACAACCCGGTCACGCTGCTCAACTTTTCGGGTGAAGAATATCAGCAAGGCGGAAAGTGCGGTCAAATTCACGGCAGCCATTACCCAAAACACCGCTTCGATACCGCCGCGTTCGCGAATAAACGGAGACGCATAACTTTCCAGCACAATTCCGAAATTCATTACGGCATAGATCAGACTGTAACTGATAGCCGAGGTGCGTGGATCTGAGAACTCTTTTGCGCCCGCATAAAGCGCAGGCTGCAGCACGCCTGTTCCCAGAGCCATTAAGGCGAGACTGGACCAAAGCATCACACCTGCCGCGTCAAACAAAGGACTTGATGTCAGCAACACCCGACCGGCAAGCAGGAAAAGCAAGGAGTACAATAGTGCCTTGCGAACCCCCAGTCTGTCCGACACAAAGCCGCCAAGGAACATGAATAGTGTGACCGCACCGGTAAACACCGAGACTGCCACGCCTGTCATGTGATCGCTGAGCCCGAGCTGGTCACGAATAAATAGTGTCAGAAGATTTAGAATGCCAAAATACGCGATTCCGTCGGCGAAATTGACAAGGTTGACTAGCCAATATGCACGCGATGCGCCCATCATGATTCTGAAGCTCTCTCGAGTTGTTAGCTTCTCCGGCCTGTTGGTTTCTGAAGTGGAAGTCACGTTGATGTCGCCTTGGAAAGTGTGATCATTGAACAAGACAAAAGGTAAGGCTTTTGCTTGAATCCATCAAGTCGAAGACGCCTGGTCGGCAAATCTACAGAAATAGGAGAACTGCGGTCATCTTTTGATTGAAAGGAGTGGCAATCGTCGGCGGCATGTAACCCCGCGCAGGCGGTGGGGCGCAGTATAAATGGAGTCGCAAAAGCAAGAGCCGCGATTAAACACGCGGCCCATTGAAGAATTCCCCCGTTGTCCGGAGTTCTGTATTCTTATCCTATTTGAAGAAGTCTCTGTAGAGGTGACGCTTTATCTTCCGTGTTGAAGTCTTATGGAAGTCATCATTTAGTACTCTCCACTCCCGGATGCTTTGATACGAGGCAGAGCTGCGGTTGAAGGACTTTACGGCTTCAGCGGCGATGTCCTCTGCCGGGAGTCCCGACGCGTTGCGCTCAAGATACTCCTCGTCCAGCTTTAGAATCGCACACAGCTGTTCACCCTTGCCGTCCTTCCTCTGTACCGCGAGGACCAATGCTTCCGCGATCGCCGGATGCGCGGCAAGCTTGGACTCAAGCTCTTCCGGATAGACGTTCTTTCCCGCGGATGTCACAATAACATTCTTGATGCGGCCGGTCAAATGAAGATAACCGTCTGCATCAAGATAGCCCGCGTCACCCGTATAGAACCATCCGTCCCTCAGCACCTGTGCCGACGCTTCGGGATTTTCAAAGTACCCCTGCATAACATTGGGACCCGAGGCGCATACTTCTCCGATACCGAATTCATTCGGATTTCTAATCTCAAGCCTCACGCCGGGAAGTGCAGGTCCGACTGAACCAAGTTTGTTTCTGCCGGGAAGATTTACACTGAGCACCGGACTGCATTCAGTCAATCCATAACCCTGAATCAAAGTAAATCCTAAATTCTCGAAAAACCTGTTTACAAACAATGGCAGCGCTGCTCCGCCTGATACCATAAGTCGTACCGAATTAAGCCCCGCTTTGGCTCTGAGAGAACGAAATAGTTGAAAACCAGGCTTGAGACCAAATATCGCCGCGGATCTGGATATCATCAGAAGTGAAAGAAACATTGCGCGTTTGAAAGCCGGCGCCGAGTCAACCGCCCGTTCGATGCTGTTCTTGATGTTCTCAAAAATCTGCGGCACACCAACCAATACAGTCACGCGGGAAACTCGGATGTCATCTACGACGTCACGGGAGCGGTAGCTCGTTGCAATCGTTGCTCGGGCTCCTGTGGCAATGGGAAGAAGCATCGTGACCGTGCTTGCGAATGTGTGGTGCAGCGGCAGCAGCAATAGAAAATTGTCTTCATGTCTGATTTCGCAGACCCGCCTGCAAGCCAAAACATTCGATACGAGATTACCATGCGTCAGCACCACACCCTTTGAATGTCCGGTTGTTCCTGACGTAAAGATTATCGTAGCAATGTCATTGGAAGTCAAGTCCATTGTGCGAAGGGAACCTTTCACGTCTGATAGTGCTTCCGGGAGAGAACCTATTTGAATGACCTGGCAGGCAACTCCGGCATCCCTGAAGCGTTCGAAGAAACGCTCGGAACAGAATAGCAACCTTGTCGATGCCATTTTCAAAACGTTTTCGATCTCCGGCTCAGGCATGAGTGAATCAATAGGTACCACGATGCAGCCCGCACCCAGTATTCCCAGATACGTTTTCACCCAGTCGGCGCTGTTTTCAGAGAGCAAACCGATTCTGTCCCCCTTCACGTAACCTGCTCGTTGAATCCGCTCTGTGATAGCGAGAACATCGCGGGCAACTTGGCCGTAGCTTTCTGACAACATCGTGTCGCCCTGCCGGAGTTGCAGATAGACGGAGTCGGCAAACGTGTCAACGGCCGACGCAAAAAGCTCTGGAATTGTCTCTCCGCAAGGAGTCATTCTGGATTACCAACGAAGTAGGTGACGACGACAGGCGATACCACTCAAGAGGCTAAGATAACCACTTTCTGCACTTTATCCACTCCCGACATCGGCATGAAGAATTGGTCGTCACGCTCTCTCGCGATTGTAGCCAAAGCCCAGCCAATAACTGCCAGTTTGAAAGCGGAAACGCCTGAAGGAAAGGCATGATTATTATAAATTTACAGAAGGTATACTGTATGGCCGGTATGTGTCTGTATGGTCCCTGACAAAAAAGCCCCCTTCTTTCGAAGAGGGCTCGAGAATGCCAACCTTCAATTACATCTGGCGGCGACGCTCAATTGAACTGCAAACTGAGTCACAAACGGAGTCCACCACCGGATCGGAAACATGGTAGTACCGACTCTGCTTTTCCGTCCGGGACTCAACAAGATCCGCAGCCTTCAATATTGCCAGGTGCTTGGACACGTTGGCCTGACTGCACCCGAGCGCGGAGACCAATTCAGAGACGCTGCTCTCCCTCTGTCGTAGTTGATAGAGGATTCGCAGTCGAACCGGGTCACCCATGGCCTTCAGCATTACGGCGATGCGCGATACCATCTCGTTTGTCGGTGGGTTAGAGTCTGGTTTTTGAGGCATTCCGCTTCCTAAATTGCAACTTCGACCGGCCAATATACACAAGAAATATGACAATTGCATACTTTCGTGTAGTCCTTCAAAATCTGTACTATTCTTGACCGAAGCTCCGTATCCACTACGGTCATCAGGATGACAGAAGTCTTGGGGTGAACTGCGCTGCCCATGCGTACTCCGCTTGTGCCGACACCGTGCGCATCCGGTATTTCCGTGAAACCCGGAACACCCTGCTTCGTCAGTACCAGCTCAATCTCCTCGCGAAGTTCAGCCTTCGCGAACACAACAAGCATCTCCATTCTGGGTCAACCTTTCAAGCCAAGTTTGCGGAAAATAGTTATCGCCGGACACCACTTGCTGAACGCCGATTGAATGAGATTCAACGCGACAAACGTCGTCAGGAGTAACCACCAGTGACTGACCCAGATTGTAAGTGCAAGGCTGATGAGTATGACCACACCTGCCATCAAACGAACCGCTTCTTCCACACGCATATTGAACACCCTTTTCAAGTTTATTGTGACTCGGTTTCAAGCAGGCCGCTGGTGCCTGCATATTTCAAATAGATGTAATAAAGCAGCGGAATCACCACAAGTGTCAATGCGGTCGATGCAATCACCCCGAAAATGAGCGACACGGCGAGTCCCTGAAATATCGGATCGAGATATATCACACCGGCTCCGACTACTAATGCCAACGCTGTCAATACAATCGGCCTGAATCTCACTGCCCCGGCCTTCATCACCGCATCTTCAAGTGACTCGCCCGCCCGAATCTCCTGATTGATGAAATCCACCAATAGAATCGAGTTTCTGACCACGATCCCTGACAGGGCGATGAATCCAATCATTGACGTCGCTGTAAAAAACGTTCCCAGCAGCGCGTGACCCGGCAGAATGCCAATCAGAGTCAATGGAATCGGAGCCATGATGATGAGCGGAGTGACAAAACTTCCGAACCATCCCACGACCAGCACATAAATGAGCAGGACGACCACGCCGAATGCCGCACCCATGTCACGAAACACCTCGTACGTGATGTGCCACTCACCGTCCCACTTAAGCGCGTACTGACGACTGCTCTCCGGCATGTGTGTTGACATAACGGCAAGTTCAGTTCCGTCCGGGGTCTTCACATCCTTTAGCCGTTCGTTCATATTCAGGATGCCGTAGACCGGCGACTCCTCCGTTCCGGCAACCTCTCCAATCACGTACGTGACAGGCTGCAGATTCTTGTGATAGATGTACGACTCGCGTGATTCTTGCATCGGTTTGACAAGCTCACCGAGCGGCACGAGTTGTCCGCTTGCTCCGTGCAGTTTAAGGCTTGCAAGCTCCTCAAATCGCGACCGTTGTGTCAAATCCAGCCGCATAATCAAGGGCACTTCCGAGCGATCCTGTTCCACATGCAGCAGTCCTGCCTCGGCGCCGCTTACTGCAACGCGAAGAGTACGCGAAATCATCTCCGGTGTAATGCCAACTGCTGCGGCCTTCTCTTGGTCTACAATAAGCTCAGTCAAAGGAGCGGCATCTTCGACCATCCAGTCAACATCGACAATTCCATCGGTCGTTGCGAAAATATCCTTGACCTGCGCTGCAACCTCTCTCCGCCCGTCGCGATCCGGTCCGTAAATTTCTGCCACCATGGTGGACAAAACAGGCGGCCCCGGCGGAACTTCGGTCACCTTCAGATTTACTCCGTGCTTCTCTGCGATCGGCAGCAGCTTCACGCGTACGGCCTTCGCGATATCATGACTCTCGTCGTCACGGAGGTGCTTGTTCACAAGATTGACTTGAATATCCGCCACATTAGGGCCGCTGCGCATGAAGTAGTATCTTACCAGCCCGTTGAAATTGAACGGCGCCGAAGTACCGACGTAAACCTGATAATCCGTCACCTCTTGCATAGTCGTAAACAACTCTGCCATTTCGCGGGCGGCGGCATTGGTTCTCTCAAGTGAAAAGTCCTCAGGCGCGTCAATGACAACCTGCAATTCGCTCTTGTTGTCATACGGCATCATCTTCACAACCACCCAGCGAAGCGGAAAGAGCGCCATCGAAACAAGCAGTATCGCGACAATCCCGCCAAGTACCAGAATCTGCTTCTTGCCGCTCACCAGCAGCGGTTGCATGACCTTTGAATACAGCCGCTGGAGCTTGCTCTCCTCTTCTGTCTCATCGAAATGATGATGCGACTCGTCAACCGCCTTTGATCCGCCAAACAACCTGTACGTCAGCCACGGTGAAACCACGAACGCGACGAGAAGTGAGAATAGCATTGCCGCAGACGCGTTGACCGGAATCGGCCGCATATAGGGACCCATAAGCCCGGACACGAAGGCAAGCGGAAGCAGCGCTGCGATTACCGTTAGAGTGGCGAGAATTGTTGGATTACCGACTTCGTCCGTTCCGAAAATCGTCGCGTGCTTGGCGTTTGTCCATCGCAGCTGATAGTGCCGGTGAATGTTCTCGACAACAACAATTGCGTCATCAACAAGAATACCAATTGAGAAAATCAGCGCGAAGAGCGTTACACGATTTAGCGTGTATCCGAAGAAGTAACTCGAGGCGAGTGTCAAGGCAAGCGTAACAGGCACCGCAACCAGGACGACGATGGCTTCCCGGCGTCCAAGCATTAGCAACATGAGGAACACCACGGAGACCGTTGCCAGTCCGACATGGAAAATCAGCTCGTTGGACTTCTCTCGCGCAGTGAAACCGTAGTCGCGCGTTTTCGTGATTGTGATGTCGGACGGTACCAGCGAACTCTTCAATTCATCAAGTCGAGAGTCCAGCTCTTTGACCAAATCGACCGCATTGGTTCCCGGCTTCTTGGAAATGGCAAGTGTGATAGCCGGCGCGTCCAATCCCGGAACAGGAATGTCTTTCTCC
The DNA here is from genome assembly GCA_013360195.1 of bacterium. NCBI lineage: Bacteria > bacterium. The sequence goes on along the minus strand of JABWCQ010000016.1, from coordinate 39,671 downwards.
GGTGCGGCCGGTCCGCTTCCCATCCAAACATACTGAGCGGGTTCCTCCGGTCCGTCTGTGATGTCCGCCACGTCTCTCAGATATACGGGTTTGCCGTTCATCGTGGCGACGACTAGATTGCGAACTTCGTCCGCATTCTTGACGAATGCTCCGATTTGAACTTCGGTTGTGCGGTTGTCTGCAGTCATCAAACCTGCCGGCAGCTTCCAGTTTGCGGCGGAAATTGCTCCGTATGCCTGCAAAAGTGAAACATGATATGCAGAGAGTTTGTCGCGGTCAAAAGTGATTCGAACGGCGCGTCGTTGGCCGCCGATGAGCCAAGCCTGTGCCACGCGCGGATGTTGAGTGATTTCCGTGCGGACTTCATCCGCAACTCGCCGCAATTCCACCGGCGATACCTGCGTACTCCAAAACGTGTACGCGATTGCGGGGACATCGTCAATCGAGCGCAGTTTGACAACCGGTTGCGTTGCTCCTTGCGGCAATTCATTCGTATGGGCCGCAAGTTTTGCGTGAATCCGCGTGATGGCCTGCTCAGCGTCCGTGCCTACATAGAACCGCACAATGATCAGGCCGCCGGACGGCTGCGATGTCGAATAGATGTACTCCACATTTTCGATTTCGTAGAGTACCTTTTCAAGCGGCGTGACAATGTGCCGTTCAATTTCCTGCGCGCTTGCTCCGGGGAAACCGACGGTGACATCCACCATCGGCACCTTAATCTGCGGCTCTTCCTCTCGCGGCGTAACCATCAGCGCGAGCACTCCAACAAGCAGGGAAACGACGATTAGCAGCGGTGTTAGCTTCGAGTCGAGAAACGAAGCTGCGAGCCGTCCGGATGCTCCAATCTTTTTGCGCGACAGTTTCTCCCGTCTCGCCTCCCTGCGAATCTCCAGCATCTCCTCGCGCAGGTTCTGCGGTGTGTTTTCGCTCATTAACCTGCCCTCTCGATGCGTGTGCCCTCGGCTATAAGACCTGTGCGATTCAGTACAACCATATCGCCTTCATTGAGTCCGGACATGATTTCGATTTCTTCGCCGCGAACGCGCCCAACCGTGACCGCGCGATTACGGGCAACACCGTTTTGATCGACGATAGTCGCAAGGTTAACGCCTCCTGCGGCGTATACGGCGCTCTTCGGTGCGAGCAGGACACGCACCGGTTTTCCCGGAATCTCTGCGGCCGCCGTATGCCCTGCCGCCAATGAGTCCGCATCACTCAGTCGGGCTCTAACGACCACCGAGTGTGTCATTGGATCGGCTGACGGCGCGAGTTCGGTAATAGTCGCCTTAACTGAACGGCCAGAGTGGTCAAGCGTGCAGTTTATCTCCGTTCCCACGGTGAGATCGGATGACTCGGATGCTCGTACTGTGAAATGCAAGTCTCTGCCGGACGAAGTTTGAATGCGAATCAGCGGACGACCCGGAGCGACCAGGTCGCCGACGTTTACAAACTTTTCCACGACCACACCGTCGAACGGTGCGCGCACGCTGCTTTCATTGGCCACCGCACCCGCCGCGTCTACTGCTCCTTGCGCCTGTGTGAGTGCGCCCTCGGCGGATTCATATTGCATACGTGCCAAATCAAGTTCAAGCTGCGAGCAAGCCTGCGCATCGTACAGCGCTTCGAAGCGCCGCAGGTTTGTTGCGGCTAGCGAGTGCGCAGCCTGCGCCTGTGACAACGCGCCTTTGGCTTGGGCGAGCATGCCGCCGTTCATTCTCTCTTCAATCTCAAGCAGAATGTCTCCTTTGCGAACGCGGTCACCTAATCTGACACGCTCCCGGACGACAGGTCCCATCGCGCGACTCGAAAGAACTGCGTCGTCTTCGGCGTGAATTGTTCCGCGGACAGAAATGATGGCCGGCACTTCACGCATTGCAACTACCGCGGTTTGTGCCTTCAAGCTCGTCTCGTTGGCTGTGGCAAGCTTGGCCTCATGCGAGCAGCTTGACACGTAGAGTGAAATGGAAAGCGCGCTAAGTAAAAACAGGGTCTTTTTCATATCTATTTTGTAAGTAGTGATTGGCCGGTGACAAATTGAATTCGGTAATCCGCAAGCAGGAGGTCGTAACGCGCCATTAGTTCGCGCAGCTCGAGTTCCCGCAATGCCGTCTGCGCGTCCAGCAAGTCGGTCATCTTGGAGACTCCCTGTGCGAAGCGTGCTTCTGTGATGCGCAGATTCTCTCTCCCTGCTTCCGATGCAGTTCTTGCAGCGTCAAGTCTGAATTTGGCGGTCGAACGCTCCGCAACGACCTGCCGCACCTCGAGCTTCACGCCCTCTTTGAATCTATTGATGTCAGCTTCTCCTGCACGAGCGTCCATTGCCGCCTTCTGCAAAGCGAATCTGTCTGCTCCTCCGCGAAACAGATTAATCTTGGCCTGTCCCATGATTGCCCACGACGACCCGTTGTCCCCGAAGAGCTCTTCATCGTACAAATCATAGCGGCCTACAAGTCCAATCTGAGGAGAAAACGCGGAGCGCGCAACGGTTGTCTCAAGCCGGCCAGCGCGAAGCTTCTCCTGAGCGGCCCGCAAATCCGGTCGCTGTTCCAATGCTGTGGCAATCGCAATGTCTAATGCAGGATTGTCGTAATCAGTTGTCTCCGGTTCGGCAAGATCAATCTTCGTGTCCTGCGGATTCCCCAAGTGGAAATTCAATGCCGCCTGCGCCAGTTGCTCCTGCTCGTCCGCTCGCACTTTATACTCCTGCATCTCCGCGACAAACACCTTCGCTCTCAAGATGTCATTAGGTGCGAGCATTCCTTGCTTGAAATATTCCTCGGCCCGGGCAAGATGCGCTTCCGCCGTCGCCAATGTGCGTTTCATCAAGTCGGCGTGTTCACGTGCCTTGCTCAAATTGAGCCACGCGGCGGTCGTTTCAAACACAACGCTCTCGCGTGTTCTGACCTCTTCCTGTTCTGCAGCTCGCGCCATACTCCGTGCTTGCAGCGTTCTGCCGTGCAGCATGCCGCCGGTGAATAACGGCAAACTCGCCTCAACTCGCGTCATGTATGTGTTCAGCAATTCCGGATTGTTCGGATCATTCGCAGGATTGCCGAACTCCGCCATGCTGAATCGCTCCTGATTCATCTGAAAGGCAAAGGCCTCCGCCGGATTGTTGGTTCGTATGAAGGTTTCAGAGACATCCACCGATGGCAAGCGGTATCCGATGGCTTGTCTCGCCGCCGCGCGAGCCGCTTGCGAACGCGCCTCTGCTGCCCGTACTTGCGGGTGGCGACTGACCGCTAACTCGGTGGCCTCTTTTATTGTCAGTCCGGACTGGGCCCAAAGAAAGGTGGGCAACCACAGGAAAATGAGAAATGGGACTTTTTTCATAATCGAATATGTTTATATGAACATTTAGTAATATAAGAAACGCGAAAGTCTTTGTCAAGTTCCCAGGCAATCAAATTAATTCTGTAAAGCTTTATTTTTTAGAAACGTAACAAAAGTCCACGAGAGGCTGAAACTTTTTAGTAGAACATTAGTTCAAATGGTATGCAGCCAAATGCCTCTCGTAATCAGTCCAAAAGCCAACAAGAAAGCCCCTGTCGGGGCATATATATAAGGAAGGCAATTACCGAAAAAGGCCAAACCAACCCGTTTAATCATTATACGCAATAACCTTAAACCACCCTTTGTATTCGAGAATGACATTTAGCAATCGCCATTCCTCTGCTTCACCGCCGTTAGCTGAAGCGAACACCCGGAACGCGCGATGTACCTTCATCGTCGGATAGCTTCGCACTTCTTGTGGTGGAACTATTTTTACCAAGGCGATCTCCATTCCGCCAAAGTCACCGATGTATCGTCGTGCCGCCTTCTCAACATCGCGGACGACCCAACTCCACGCCTTCTCAACCGGCATTCCACGAACCTCCTGCTCTGGCAAACCAGCCCAAAGAATTTCGTGATATTCCTGCTCGGTTAAGCAGAAGGACTTCAATCTCTCAAGGCTCGAGTCTTCAATCGCTTCCACAACTCCAAGGGCAAGCGCCTCAAGCGAAGGAAACATGTTTGGAAGCGGTGCGCTCTCCTTTTGCGAATCGCTCACGCAGCCTTGCACGAAAAGATATGTACTGAATAGTGCCAGCAAGATCTGTTTTCTCATTTATCTCTTTTAAGTTTGATGCACAGCGGACCCGCATTGCTGCAGGCCCGCTGTGCATGGACAATTCAATCGGACATCGCTCCGTTATCGCGACCAGCCGACATGCCAGCTGTCGTTAGGGCCGTTAAAAGCGCCGATGTAGGGTGCATACGGCAAACTGTAGGTGGCCAGCACCGCCGCTGGAGCCGCGTTTGCCGCATTCAAAGCAGGTGAACCCGTAAGCGGACGAGCATCATAGTTGGTCGGGTCTGAAAGTAACGGATTCGCAATAATCGTCGTAGCATTCGTGCCGACAAAGCCCGTGCCACGGAAGTTCGAAATATTTTGAGTCCAACCTGTCGGTGCGGCGAGAATATGACCATTCAGTGTCATGCCGCCCGCAGGAACACCGTTCACGTTGTCCCACTCCGCGTCTTCGCAGCGGAAGTGGCCATCGCCGATTCCTGCTCCAGTGTTTGGATCGATTACCTCAGTCGCTGCCGCGCCATTATCCCAAAACAGACTGTAATCAAATCGCGAAGCGCCGCCTGCCGCTGCCGTTGCGGTCGCACTATTGTCCATATCAATACCTCCCGCTCCGCCAAGCGTAACGATGAAGTTGAACCAATTGAACTTCGTGCCGCGACGCGGATTCAAGAGATCAGTCGCTGCCGCCGGACTTCCCTGGTGACCTACGAATGTAATATTCGAGAGCACACCGTTTGCGCGCGGTGTAGCATTATTGTCCGCTTCAAGATTGTCCGCCTCAATACCCTTATCCGATGCCGCGCCGCGTGTGTAAACAACAGCATTCCAAATGCGGCCTTCCCATCCGTCCGTCCAGTCAATGGCGTCGTCGCCTGAGTTGGTGATAATGATGTGGTTGCACGAATTCGTTCCACCGAAGAACTCAATGCCATCGTCCGCACCATTAATTGCCTGATAGTACTCGCAAGTCGTGCCGCTGCCGACAGCCTGATAGGCGAGTGAGTTCAACTCATTGGTCGGTGTAAACTTGAATCCGCCGAACTCTACACGAAAATAGCGATGCGAACCGCTGCTCTGAGCATTCTGAGCGTTGGCAAGCGCATTGCCAAACGGACCTGTATTGCCTTCGCCGACCGCTACTCTACCGCGGTTGTTCTGTGCGTCACCGGAAATAATCAAACCACCCCAATCGCCGTCACGCGGAGTCCCGGTCAAACGGCCTGATGTGAATACAACCGGCTTGTGCTGTGAACCGTTGATGTTCAGAACGCCATTGGGATTAGCGCCGTCGGATGCTTCGACCTCGAGAAACGTCAGTACATTCACCGTATCGCCGGAAATTGAGGAAGAACCGTTTATGGTAGTTCCCTCTTCAATGTTTAGTGTAGCACCGGGTGCCACGGACGTCGGGCCTGCCAGCTCATAAACCTGGTCATTGGTCCAGTTCACGACGCCGTTCAATACGGTCGGTACAATTGTTCGCGAAAACGCCGGCCATGTGTAATTCCAGTTTGAGATGCCGCCGTCATTAATGACGACTGAAGTGACTCCGACCGGGCGATTCAACAGATAAACACAGACTTCATATGTACCGACTGGCAAACCCTCGATGAGGTAGTTGCCGTTCGCATCCGTATAGTCAAGCCCGAAGATGCTCGGATCGTCTAGCTTCGAAGCGAAAACCAAAGCGTTGTTCGCAGCAGTGTTGGAGGTATCATTGATGACACCGGAGAGATCACCGGCCGGCACGACCGCCGTGACGACATAATAAAACTGATTGCCGGCACTGTTGTTGTCGGTGAAAGTCAATGCGTTTGTGGTCGCGAAAGGGAAGAGGAGATTAACGTCTGTGATTTCGGAGGTCTCCTTGTAGACATTGTACTCCGTCGCGCCAGCCACACCTTGCCAACGCAGCACGACATCGTTCCCGTTAACGGCGATAGTCAAATCTTCCGGGGCGTCAATCGCGAAAGCCGCGCTGGTCATCACCATCGACATCAGCAAAACCAATAGGCGACGAATTCTCATTTCAATTCTCCTTGTTTGGTACATGATTCTCAAGAGGGTCTCTATTACTTGTTTTCGAGTGACGTAGTTATCAGTCAGTCAAAAGATAACCCCCGGAGGTTTTCCGGGGGTGAGCAATGTGTCAGAATTGTGTAAGCTTACGCACGGCGTATCAAATTGAGTAGGATAGTCCAAGCGAGAAGCTTTGTCCAACCTTGAAAGAATTCTGGACCTTACCGCCGGTCAGAAATTCGACTTCCGAATTCAGAAGATTCTTCGCCTGAAATTTGGCAGCCCAATGACCTCCCAGCGATTGGTTGGCCGCAAAATCCAGACGGCTGAACGGCTGCTCATACGTATCCGGATTGCCGTAGCCGCCGACCTGCGAAATACGCTCACCAAACGTGTTGAACAATAAGCGCAGACTTGTGCCCCAGAGCGGCTGATCATAGGCCAAAGTTGCGTTTACGATATAATCCGATTGGCCCATCAAAGCCCGTTCCGTACTTGTAAGTATTCCTGCACCTACATTGGCGGGGTCATAGGCCGGTTGATTCAGGTCCACTGTCGAAGAGACAAGCGTGAGGTTGCCTTGAACCGAAAAATAGCGCATTTGACCGCCAAGTTTTTCAGCGGCAAATTCAAGCGACTTACGAAACTCAACTTCAACACCAATGTTGTTTGCATCAACGAGATTGTCCGGATACAGAGCGTTGATGGCGCCGGTTGCAGAACCGGAAGCGTAAATCCACTCGATGGGGTCCTTTATCTGCTTATAGAACAGACCTGCACTGAAGTTCTCTCCAATGGACGGATACAGTTCCGCGCGCAGATCAACATTCAAGACCTTTGTGTAATCCACGTCAGGATTACCTAACTTCTCGGTTCCTTCGTAGTAATCACTGTCCACGGTCGGAACAAGTTCGGCATAGTCGGGATTGACAAGCGTCTTGGATACCGCGAAACGGAGGCTTGTCTTGTCGTTCAGCAAAAAAGTCAAATTGAGCGACGGAAGAACATCGGTATGCGAGGGCCCGCCTTCAGCGAACGTGGTGTCCGGACTGCCCGGGTACGGAAAAGTCCTGAAGTATTGGTCAGTGGACTCGATACGCGCACCGAGAACAGCCCGCCACTTCTTATTCAGCATCAGGTCGCCCATGAGATATCCTGCGGCGACATCCATTTCCGCGTTGTATGAATCGAGCGTAAACGGTAATTCCTGCAATGTCCAATGAGCAAGAATGTTCTCCTTGTTGAAAAGGACTTCGGGCGGGAGCGTGCGGTCAAGTTCGTCTGCTCCAATGGTATCCGAAGATTGGAAGTAGAATTTTCGCGTGGGGAATTCACGATCCATGCTGCGAACAAGTCCGCCGAATTTGATTTTCGACTGATCGTCTTTATTGCGCAGCGGCATTGTCCAATCAAAGGTGCCTTCAATGATGTCATCCTTCATTTCGGCAAAGCGGCGAAATCCGCTCGAATTGGAGTTCAAGTAGGAATACTCGCCGGTGCCAAAGTCGGCGTAATAGACATCGCGACGGTCGGGCTGCTTATATTGTCCCTTGGAAAGGGTAAGCCCCCACTCGAGCTTGCTGTTGCGAAGCGCGGAGAGTTGATGCTCGCCTTTTGGCTGAATCGTGGCAAGCGATCGTTCAGTCCATGCTAACCGGGTGGCGCGAACGAGCAGATTGCTTTCAAGAATTCCGGAAAAAAGCTTGACTTCGTCGTCACCGCTGCCTGTGTACATGGACTTCACACTGAACTTGTGCGCAGGGGAAGCTTTGTAGTTCAAATCAAGGATGCCGCCCAACGCTCCGCTCTTGGTAGACTTGACGATATGAACGCTGTCCGTTGTCTCTATCGTGCCGTCATCCAGGAAGTTATAAATGAATTCCTGTTCATTGCGGCTGGAATAACTTGCAGATTGAGTGATGGTGGCCAGATAACCGAAAGGCTTGCCGAACAGAGACGACTGATTTCCGAATGCAATCGATCGCGAGCCGTTCAACGGAGCAGTCGTCTGGCGCGCTTCCCACGTATTCGCAAACGAGGTCGCAAGCGTTCTGCTGGTCGCACCCGCGGGAGGATTCACCATCTCATCGGGCAGATCACGCGAGCCGTCGTCCCATCCCAGCCAATCGGTTGAACCGCCTTTATAGGTATTAAACTCCTTGAACGTTGTCCGGTCATTGAATTCAACATTCTGGGTCACGGAAAACGTCAACTTTTCAGGAAAATCCTTGGTGGTCAACTGCACGGAACCTCCGGCGAAGTCGCCCGGCTGATCCGGAGTGAAGGTCTTCGAAACGACGATATTGTTGAGTAAATTTGCTGGAATGATGTCGAAGGGAACAACGCGCTTAAGCGGTTCAGGACTTGCCAGCGAAGATCCGTTCAGGCGGGTGTTGTTGTATCGTTCGCCCATCCCGCGCACGTAGACATACTTGTCGCCGACAACCGAAATACCTGTAACACGTTTGACGGCGTCTGCGGCGTCGGAGTCGGGAGACTTTTTGATCTGCTCTGCGGAAATTCCGTTGGACACGGATGTAGAACGGCGCTGAATCTGCAGAATGGACGCTTCGGAATTATCAATCCGGCGCGCTTCGATGACCACTTCCTGTGTTTGAATCGCTTCCGTTGCTAGCTTCAGATTCAGTGTGGAGACGCGGCCTGATTTAACTTCGACATCTGTAACCGACAACTTGGCATAACCGATGTAGTTTGCGACAACGGTGTACAAACCCGGCGCAACATTTCGTATTGTAAACTGACCATCCAAGTCTGACGAAGCGCCTTGCTTGGTGCCCTCGATCATCACGGCCACTCCAAACATCGCCTCGCCGGTTTCACTGTCGACGACAATACCTGTAATAGACCCGTTCACCGTCGTCTCCCCCTGACCCCACACAACATTCAAAGAAAGCGAACAAAGCAAAGTTAAAAAGATCAGCTGCCTCGCCATCACCTGTCCCAACACGAGCATCGGAAATTTGCGCACGAAGTGTATCCTGATTAATTGCGGTTGAAATTAATGAACACGTTGCGGCCGGTCAGTACATCGCCGCGATGCAACATAAGCCGTTCGAAGTTTCCGCCTCCCGGAAGATCCCAGAAACCGAAGCGGTCACCGGTATTCAACTGACCGTCCTGATTGTTGTCAATGTAGAGACCGAAGCGAACCATCATGGAATCAGCTTCAGTCAAGCTGAAGGAAATCGAGTAGTCGACGGTATCACCATTAGCCGTTACGGGAGTCCATTGCGGACTCAGATTGCGCGTGGGAGCGGGCAAACCTGTTGCCAGAGTGTCCATGAAGAAGACCAGATTCTGAACAGACAGACCTGCGCGCACATGTCCCAAACCGGAAATCGTGACCGTCGTGCGCGGTGCCCGGGGCAACTGTTTGACATAATTCGCCCATGCCCCGGACACATCGGAAAGCTGCAGCTCGGCATATGCGTCTCCAGCCGTGGAGTCAAGGTCTGTTTGTGTCGGGAAATAGTAGCAAAGTCCTGCGTGTCCGGCGGCGTCGTCGGAGCCGTAAGACATCAACCTCGCCGCTTCCGCAGCGTGGACAAGATTCACCGCAGCGTCAAGGAACGGTGCGTATTGTTCATCGGTGAACTGTCCGGAAGCGGCAAGTGCATCGGCATATTCTTGTATATCCAGTTGAATGCCGTTATGCAAATCAGTTTGCATTAGTTCGTCTCTGATGCCGAGCAGGGCGGGCGATTGCAACTCACTTGCGGCAAGCCATTGACGTGAAAACTCATCAAATGCTGATGCGATAGAGCCGACGGCATTTGCATCCCACAGGGAAGTCAGGAACACCGCAGTTTCAGTGTCTTGCGCAAGCCGTTCCGCGTCAATCATGTATGCAGCCAACTCACGCGGTGAGAGTTCGGGCTGGGCTTGCAGATCCCTGTACCATTCGGCAATAATTTCATGATGCGGCTGTTCGACATTAAAGGTTGAAGTGACAATGTAATCGGCACAATCGCGAAGCTCATACACATTCTCAAGCGTGCCCATATTGCGCGCATACAATGCGAGAATGTCAAAGCCTCCGTTTGGAAGCAAGTGCGAGACACTCTCGAGCTCTCTGCGCAGCATGTCCACTGGCATTCCAAGGGAATTGCCGTAGTCGCCCATCATCCCTTGCCAGCCATGACCGTCACCGGCGAGACAAAGCACATAGTGATCCGCGTTCATTTGCGACAGTGCGGTTTCCAGAAAGGCGCGCAGTGTCAGCGGATCGCCCGTGCTGACCTGACCGAGATTGGCAACAAGCTCAGAGTTCAGAAGTCCTTCGGGAGTCCTGGGGCTGAAGTCCACTTCGTATATTTCGACATCCCCTTGCGTGACGGGTGCAGCAATACAAGCCTGCGTAAGCGTTTGCGGCGCGTTGAGCTCTGTCTCCATCACACGGACCGTCGCGATTGCACGGGATGTGAGGGACATCTGTGAGTTCTGTATAACATCGCCATCGTAGTTTCCGGCGGCGTAGATCAATACTCCCCATGTTTGGGAATCCGATACAGGCTCAGTTGCCAGGCGATTGGCGCGATCCTCGGAGCAGCCAAGAGCGAGTGTGAACGCGAGTGCAATTAGAAGGGACGAGACAATGCGAGAGTTCATTTTGGTATTGGATTAGGTTCTGGAATGTGAAAACCATTCACCGCGTAAGTGACCCAATTTACTTTGCTGAGGTTTTGGTCATATGAGACCAAGATTAGAATTTGGTTAGTACGCTGCATAAGTGGTTGTTTCTGCGTATCGCTTACCTCGTGATGAAAACATTCACCTTACTGCCTCTCCTTATATATATGAAGGGGCATACGGTAAGTTTGAGCTGCAGAATCTGAGTACGTGCAAGCAAAGATTGAACATATGAATAAAATCCGATTGCCAAATCAGGCGATCGAAGTACAAAAGAGAGTAACAGATGCAGACTGTTTTTACTATATCGTTAAATCATGCCTCTATCTCGATTTAAATAACATTGATAAATTATTAATAAATAATAATTAAATATTGAAACGAAATTTCACATTCCTATTGACTTGACAAAAAAGTTTAACGATATTGTCAATCATGAACGCAGAGCAAAAAACATCTCAAGACTTAACCGTCAAGGACAGGATTGTCGCAGCGGCAATTGACGTCTTCTCCTCCCAGGGTCGGCACGGCGCCCGGCTCGAGCACATTGCGCAACAGGCCGGGGTGAACAAGGCCCTGATCTATTATCACTTCCGCGACCGAACCGGACTGTACCGAGCCGCATTCGCGAAGCAATTCACCCTCATAATGTCTGAAGTCGGATATGAAATGCAAAAGCTGCCAGCAGATGAACATGACGCCATCGCCGTGCTCAAGCACTTTGTGCGATCGCATTACCGCGCGGTCATCCGCCACAAGCACTGTGTCCGGCTGTTTATTGGCGGAACTGCCGACGATCCGGAACTGACACGCAGCGTTGTCATGGAAATGACCGGCGGCCAACAGCCACCGGTCGTGACAAGGATATTATCACTAATCGAACATGGAGTGCAGGCCGGGCAATTGCGTCCGGTCAACCCCAAGCAATTATTCATCAGCATGCTGTCACTCAATTTATTCTTCTTTGTCGCACGGCCGGTGGCAGAGACATTTTTAGATTTGCAGATCGAAGACGAGGAACTGTTCATGGAAGAGCGACTGACAAGCATTCTCGATCTGCTGCTGTATGGCGCAGTAGAGAGGAGACCTCAATGAAAATCCTGATGATCGCAGCTCTGTTGTGCGCGGCGCTTCAGCTGTCACTCGCGCAAACGGGGCCGGATACGCTTTCGCTCGACGAATGCCTCCGAAGAGGATTGGAAGCCAGCGATGCGCTGGAGGCAAAGAGACATGCAACGAACTCGGCGCAGTTCGACGCACGCGCCTTCGCAGGCCAGCGCAAACCGTCCCTTGCTCTGAAGGGAAGCTACAATTACACAAGCGAAACGCAGGACCTGACATCAGCATTTCCCTCAGCTCCGGGGTTCACACCGCCGAAGATCAAGTTTGGCGACGGCAACATTTATGATCTGAACCTCACGGCGACGATACCGCTGTACGCGGGAGGAGCAATCGTTTCACGCGAACAAGCGGCACGCCTCGATGCACAGGCGCAGCGGTATGACACACGCGCCGACAGCCTAATCCTTCTGCACAGTATCCGACGTGCGTACTTCATCGCGGCAGGCGCGCAAGCAAACCAAGACGCAGCTGTCGCGCGCCGCGCACGACTGCAGCGGCATTTCGACGAGCTCTCGTCTTCGCGGACGATTGGAGTTGCGACCGAAGACGCACTGCTGGCTGTCGAAGCAAGTTTGAAGTCCGCGGAGTCCGCCTTATTGCAGGCGGAAACGGCGGCGCGAAACGCGCGGCTCGCTTTAGGCAAACTGATTGGCGAGCCGTCGTTGGAGATCTTTCCGCAATCTGTGTTGAACTCGGCGTTGGCTTACGACGCAGGATACGATCCGGAGCTGATTCAACAACGGCCAGAAGTGCAAATGCTTGATGCCAGAATCGAGCAGCGAAATCGCCTGCGCCGCGCAAGCATTGCCGGTTTGCTGCCTAATGTTGGCGCAGCAGCAGTATATCACTATGCAAAACCCGGCGTTGACATGATTGAGAACGAGTGGATGGACTATTACACGCTGGGTGTTTCAATGTCGTGGACTTTGTGGGACTTTCATGAAGCAAGGTCCCGTGCAAAGTCACAGGAAGTACTTGCAAGATCGCTGTCGGCAACGCGCTCTGACGTGCTTAAGACGTTCGAATCACGCGCGCTGACTTCACTTGAAACACGGGATGCCGCAAGGCCGGTGGAGAGCAAGCTGCGAGAGCGGCTGCAGATCGAAACACGGCGGGTGGAAATGCTCAGCAATACACTCGCCGCAGGTCTTGCAAGCGAATCACAATGGCTGGATGCTCAGGATGATCTGACGATCGCCGAGCTCGAGTGGATATCATCAGTTGTCGCGCTGCGCCTTGCCGAAGCCGATTACCTTTACGCGATTGGGAGATAACCATGATACGCAGTTTTCTACTACTGACCGTTGCCGTCCTCTTTGTCAATGCCTGCAGTTCCGACAATGCAGGCCCAAACCCCTCCGGAACGCTTGAGGCGACGGAAGTCGAAATCGCTTCTGAAATCGCCGCGCGCATTCTCGAGATACGGAAGGACCTTGGCGAGGACGCGAAATCCGGTGACACACTGATTGTGCTTGACACGCGACTAATAGCGTTGCAGAAGGCGCAAGCGGAAGCCTCACGGTCGCTTTTACAAGCGCAAAAGAACGTCGCCTCGGACGCGGTCCGTCAAGCAAAAGAGGCGTTGGAGCTTAGCGAAGCGACACTGAAGCGAAATGAATCGCTGCTGGAGCAGGGAACGGTGACACATCAGCAGTTTGACGAACTGCGCACCAAGCGGGACATCGCGAGGACTCAACTCTCTTCGGCTCAACATCAGCTCGGAGTGCTTGATGCGGAGGAAGGCAAACTTGACGCAACACTGGCCGTCTTTGACCGACAGATTGAAATGGGTGTTATCCTGGCTCCCTTTGACGGAACGGTCGTGCTTCGAAACGCACAGCCGGGAGAAATGGCGTTGCCGGGTTCAACTCAACTGAAAATAGCGAGACTCCGGGACATGGAGCTGCGGGTGTACCTAAGCTCGTCAGACCTGAGTCACGTGAAACTCGGTGAATCCTATTCCGTTTTGGTTGACGCTCTCGGCAGCGAAAGTCTTCAAGGAAAAGTCATTTGGATTAGCTCGGAAGCAGAGTTCACTCCAAAGAATACGCAAACACGCGAGTCGCGGGTTCAACTTGTTTACGCTGTCAAGTTAAGTCTTGATAACGAGGACAAGCGACTGGCAATCGGTATGCCCGCCGAAGTTGTGCTTTCGAAGTAGAAGCAAGTCGCAATTCACAAAGAAGTCAGATTCATGACGAACGCGCTTGAAATAAGAGAACTGAGGAAGTCCTACGGTCAAGTAACAGCCGTTGACGGTTTGACTCTTGATGTGAAGAGCGGAGAGATTGTAGGCTTGATCGGAGCCGACGGAGCGGGAAAGACCACTGCGATGCGAATTTCGTGTGCGCTGGTGGAGCAAGACTCAGGCGATGTGCGTGTGCTGGGCTTTGACCCGATCACTCAGGCGAATTCTGTCAAGGAACACATAGGTTACATGCCGCAAAGATTCAGTTTGTATCCTGATCTCTCGGTCGTCGAAAACCTTCGCTTCTTTGCCGAACTTTACGGAGTGGCCCGGAGTGAATATTCTGAGCGTGAGAAACGGCTCATGGCATTCAGCCGGCTTGAGCCATTTCGCGAGCGTCGCGCCGGCAAGCTGTCTGGCGGAATGAAACAGAAGCTTGCATTGTCCTGCACACTGATTCATACACCTGAGCTGCTTGTCCTCGATGAGCCGACAACCGGTGTGGATCCCGTCAGTCGCCAGGAGTTTTGGGCAATTCTGCGTGAACTTGCCAGTGAAGGTAAAGCGCTTCTAGTCAGCACTCCGTACATGGACGAGGCGGAACTCTGCGACCGCATTATCGTCATGCATCACGGGCGCGTGCTATTTTCCGGTACGCCGAATGAGCTGCCGCGCTTATATCCTCACAAGATACTCGAGATTATCGGAATGGATGAAAATGAGGCAGAAGAGCGACTGCGCAACATGTTGGATGCAGAAGTGGATCGAGTCGGCGACAGACTGCACGTGGTTCTGAAGTCGGAAGGCGATGCGGTCAAGGCACGTGATATTCTCGCCCGGGAGTCAGTCAGGGTTAACGACCTAACACCGACCGTTGAAGAGACAATGATTCATCTCGTTTCAATAGAGGAAAGCCGTGAGCAGAGAGTCAACGGTTGATCAGGCACCGCCGCCGGAGATTGCGGTGCAAGCACAGGGTTTAACCCGGAAATTTGGCAAGTTTACTGCCGTTGACTCACTTGAACTCACCGTACGAAGAGGAGACATCTTCGGTTTTCTTGGAGCGAATGGAGCGGGGAAGACGACGGCAATCCGGATGCTATGCGGACTCCTGGCGCCGACCGCTGGCACGGCGTGGGTGGCGGGATTATCGGTGAACCGGCAGCCGGAGGCAATCAAGCGGCGGATTGGATACATGAGTCAGAAGTTCAGCTTGTACGAAGATTTGACACTGGCTGAGAACATGGAATTCTACGGCGGAGTGTACGGTCTCACTGCGCAGGACAGCCGCGAACGCCGTGAGAGTTTGTTTGAGCGGCTTGGTTTGACTTCAAACGCGAATGATCTTCCGTCAAGGCTGCCGCTTGGATTCAAACAGCGTCTTGCTCTCGGCTGCAGCGTCATTCATCGCCCTGACGTGCTGTTCCTCGATGAACCGACCGGCGGAGTGGATCCAGTGGCACGACGTTCTTTCTGGAATCTCATATATGACTACTCGGCAGAAGGCATGACCATCTTTGTAACAACCCACTTCATGGACGAGGCGGAGTATTGCAATCATATCTCGATCATGGATGCGGGGAAACTTATTGCGCTCGGAACTCCGAGTGAGCTAAAGGATCGCTTTCATACGCGCACCATGCAGGAAACCTTCATTCGGGCGGTTCAAAGATGAAGCGCATGCTTGCGATAGCTCGTAAGGAGTTTGTGCATATCCTTCGCGATCCGCGAAGTCTGGCCTTTGCCATTCTCATGCCGCTCATGATGGTGCTTCTGTACGGTTATGCGATTGACATGGATTTGAGGAACCTTCGTGTTGGCATCCTCGACTATGACCGAAGTCGTGAGAGCGCGGATTTTGTCAGCCGGATGACGTCCGGGAAGTTCATCGTTGCTTCGGAGTATCTGAACAGCCGGGAAGACATTGAACAAGGGTTTCGCAAAGGACAATTCTACGCGGCCTTGGTGTTTCCGGAAGGATATGGCCGCAGGTTGGTTGAAGCTCCTGCTAGTCCAATTCAGATTCTTGTTGATGGGGCGGACGGAACAACCGCGGCAACGGTGGGCAGTTACCTTGAAGCGGTGTCTGCGCAGCTCAATCGCGATCAGATGCGCGCGGTCATCGGAGAGCGTTCACAGCCAATTGAGATAAAGTCCAGAGTCTGGTTCAATCCTGAACTGATCAGCGCACGATTCATCGTACCCGGGCTTGTCGCGATTGTCTTAATGATGATATGCTCACTGCTGACCAGCGTCGCGATTGTTCGTGAGAAGGAAACGGGAACCCTTGAGCAGGTGCTGACCACGCCGGTCAGTGCTGCGCAGGTGGTAGTTGGGAAAGTGCTGCCGTACATGTTAATCGGAGTACTCGACGCGGCCCTGATTCTGGCAGTCGGGCGTCACGTTTTTGGAGTGCCGATGAACGGGTCATGGAGCGTATTGGCAGGATATAGCTTTGTCTATCTGTCGATTGCCGTCAGCTTCGGATTGTTGATTTCGACGATAGCCAAAACGCAGCAGGTGGCGATGATGCTGGCGCAGCTCGTGACGGTGATTCCGACCATGCTGCTCTCCGGGTTCGTATTTCCGGTCAGTTCAATGCCAAAGATTCTTCAAGGCGTCGCTCACATTTTTCCGGCATACTATTATCAACGCATTATCCGCGGTGTGATGATGAAAGGGCAGTCGTCGTTTCCGTTCGAAGGTGGCGTAATGATTGCCATGGCCGTGTTCATTCTCGTGATTACCGCAAAGCGTTTTCACATGAGGCTTGACAAATGAGACGCTTCCTTGAACAACAGCGACCGCTATTCTACCTGATCCAGAAGAATTTCCGGCAAGTGTTTCGCGATCCGCAGATGCTCCGGATCATATTTCTGATCCCGGTTATTCAGCTTCTGATATTGAGTAATGCTGCAACGACGGATCTGCGCAATATCCGTCTTGGAGTTTACGACGACGATCGCACATCTGACAGCAGGCGGCTTTCCGAAGCGTTCTTTCAGAACAATATCTTTGTCAGTGGGCAGGTTCCCTCAAGTTCGAAAGAGCTTGGAGAGCTCTTGTACGCGGGAGAATTTGATGCAGCGGTGTGGATTCCGCGAGGATACTCAGAGGCTCTGTCGAACGGCGAGACGGCGGAGGTTTCACTGACGGTCGACGGACAGAATTCGAGCAGTGCAGGCAGGGCATTGGGCTATCTTCAGGGTGTGATTCAGAAGGAAATGCAGGGCCGGTTGGAGCTGCTGCGATCAGAGCATCCTGAAATTGAGCAGAAGCTGCACCAAATCAAGCCGGTTGTTCGGTACTTCTACAACCCGACGCTCGAAAGCCGCTATTATATGGTTCCGGCAATTCTGGTGATGCTGATTACTCTTGTTTCAGTAATGATCACGGGCACTGCTATTGTGCGGGAGAAGGAACTCGGCACGCTTGAGCAGATGATGGTTACACCGCTGACCAGCAGGCAGATTATCGCGGGAATGACAATTCCCTATGCGATACTTTCCGCTTTTGTGTTCACAGTAGGCACTTTGATCGCCGTGCTTGTCTTCAATGTCCCGCTATTAGGGTCCGCCTTCCTGTTGTATTTCTGCTCGGGAGTTTATCTACTGACAACGATGGGCGGAGGGTTGCTGGTCTCAACCATATCGAATACTCAGCAGCAGGCACTCTTCACCACGTGGTTCTTCATGATATTCTTCATCATGACGAGCGGTTTCTTTTATCCGGTGGACAACATGCCGGAGTTCGTTCGGACACTTTCGGTTATCAATCCGATGCGATACTTGATGGCCATTATCCGCGGAATTTTTCTGCGTGGTTCGACGTTTACGGATGTATGGCCGAATTTGTGGCCGCTCATTGTCATGGGTGCCGGACTGTTCACTTTTGCCGTTTTGCGGTTCCGGAAGCGTTTAAGCTAATGGATATGGAATCCGCACAGGGAAATCAAAGAGAGCAGGCCTAGGTTTTCTGCCTTTTCGAGTGCTGAAAACAGAGGGTATCCGCCGCGGATACCCTCTGTTGATTTTATTCACTTTTTAGGAGATCCTATGCAATGTGGAGCGAAATCCGTGTCCCGTGGATACATTTGCGCAGGAGGCTGAGAGGATTTTGGCGGCAAAGACGCAAGAGTCCGGCACAGGAAATGTCGACATGTCACACTACTCAAAGAACAGGTCAAAGCAGATTGACAAGAGCGAGTCTGATTCATATATTCAAGCAATTAATTGTATAGTTTACAAATTGAGTCAAGTTGAATCTGATGGAACTTCTCAACTTTTGGTTCGGTAAAGGCAAGAGTACGCCGATTACGTCCACCTTGTCCGAAATACACCGAACAGCGTGGGCAAGCTCTCGCATCCGGCAAACCAAGCTGATGATTGTCGTATGAGACGAATACTAGTAGTGCTGGGGATACTGAGCTTTCTGGCCTTGCTCTTCCTGAACATCCTGCCGGAACGCAGTTCAGAACGGACGCCTCTTGAGCAACTTCGCTTGCGCTATGGAACGGTCCGCAAGCCTTCGGTGGATCATGGCAAGTTTGAAGTCTTGAACGGTCCCTTCAGCAAGCCGCAGGACGTGACGAAAACGTGTGTATCCTGTCACACAGAACGGCATCACGAGGTCATGCAATCCTCTCATTGGAATTGGGACCGAATCGAATATATTGAAGGAAGAGGAATTCGCAAAGTCGGCAAGAAGAACATCTTGAATAACTATTGCATTGGCATATCAGGCAACGAGCAGGCTTGTAATCGCTGTCACATCGGCTATGGCTATGGTGACGAATCCTTTGATTTCAAGAATCCCTACAATGTCGATTGCCTGGCCTGTCATGACAGAAGCAATTTATACATGAAGGCCGGCGCGGGCATGCCGGACCCTTCTGTTGACCTTACGGAAGTAGCGAAGACCGTTGGAAAACCCACGCGGGCAAATTGCGGAACCTGTCACTTCTTTGGCGGCGGCGGAAACAACGTCAAGCACGGCGACCTGGAAGTCGCCTTGCTTGAGCCATCGCGAGACTTGGACATTCATATGGCGGTCGACGGAGTCAATATGGAGTGCACAGCGTGCCATACGGCGGAGCAGCATCAGATGCTGGGGAAGCTCTACTCCGTTTCCTCGATGAATCGCGACCGCGTCTCGTGCGAAAGTTGTCACGGCGAGCTGCCGCATGCAGACGGGGTCTTGAATAAGCACACACTGAAAGTTGCCTGTCAGACCTGCCATATTCCGATCTATGCCAAGGAACATCCGACAAAACTTCAGTGGGACTGGTCGACAGCGGGGACACTTCAGAACGGTCAGCCGTACTCCATAAAGAATGATACGTTAGGTGTCGAGACATATCAGACCACGAAGGGATCTTTTATCTGGGGCAAGAATGTCAAGCCCGAGTACGTTTGGTTTAACGGAACAGCCTCGCACTATCTGATTGGTGACACATTTGATCCTACAGAAACCTTGAGAGTGAATGAACTGCACGGATCCTACAGCGATCCGGATTCTAAAATAATACCGGTGAAGATTCACCGTTCGCGGCAGATTTACGACACGCAGTACAAGTACCTGATTCAGCCGAAAACAGTGTCACGGCAGCCGGGTGACAGCGCATACTGGCGCCAGTTTGACTGGCAATTAGCATCAGCAGCGGGCATGAAGGAGGTTGGATTACCTTACAGCGGTAATTACGGATTCGCAGGCACGGAGATGTACTGGCCGATCAACCACATGGTGGCGCCGGCGAAGGAAGCGCTCTCCTGCGTTGAATGTCACACTCGCAGCGAAAGCAGGGTGGCAAGCCTGACCGACTTCTATTTGCCCGGTCGTGACAGAAACATATGGGTGGAACGGACGGGAGTCAGCCTGCTTGTCCTCACGTTGATTGGCGCAGGACTTCATGGAGTTGCGAGACTTGCATCACCCAGAAAGCGGAGGCAGGCGATAAAATGAAGCGAGAGTATGTTTATCCGGCTTTTGAGCGCTTCTGGCACTGGATGCAGGCCGCTCTGATCGTTCTATTGGGAGTGACAGGATTCGAAATACACGGATCACTTCACTTTTTTGGTTTTCGGCAAGCTGTAGAGATTCACAACACGGCCGCAATAGCTTTTCTTGCACTTATATGCTTTGCTATCTTCTGGCATCTAACGACAGACGCATGGAAGCAGTACATACCGACAACGGCGAATATCCGCGCGCAGCTTGATTTTTACATCTTCGGTATATTCCGCGGAGCACCTCATCCGGCAAAGCGGACGGTGATAAGTAAACTGAATCCGTTGCAGAAGTTGGTGTACGCCGGATTAAAAGTATTAGTGATACCTATCATGGTGACCTCCGGCCTTATCTACATGTTCTACCGGTATCCGCAGAAGTACGAAGTAATCAGTTTGAACATTTCCGGACTCTCAGTCGTTGCAGCCATGCACACGTTGGGAGCCTATATCCTCGTGACATTCTTTGTGATGCACATCTACCTGACAACCACGGGCAAGTCACCGACCGCAAATCTTAAGGCAATGTTAACCGGATATGAAGAATTTAGTGAAGAGGGAAGTGGCGTGCTGGAGAAATCAAACGGAGTAAATAAACCTGAAATGGTGCAGCGATGAACCAGGTTTCCACGAAATATATGAATCCGTATCTTGCCGGATTCCTACTAGGTGCAGTACTGCTTGTGAGCATATTCGTAACCGGTCGCGGACTCGGCGCGAGCGGCGCGATAAAGGACACAGTTATCGCGGTTGTTGGCAAAGTGGCGCCGGATCACGCCGCAGAATCGCCATATTACGGGCCGTACATGAATGCAGAACGGGAGAACCCGATGAAATCCTGGCTGGTTTTTGAACTTGCGGGAGTACTCATAGGCGCGTTTCTGTCCGGTCTGGTCTCCGATCGCCTTTCATTTAAGAGCGAAGGCGGCCCATTCATTGCAAACAAGACTAGATGGGCATTTGCGGCTGCCGGCGGAGCACTGTTTGGTATCGGCGCACAGTTTGCGCGCGGCTGCACAAGCGGCGCGGCGCTTAGTGGTATGGCCGTACTGTCCTCAGCTGGATTCATAACAATGCTCGCGATTTTCGGAACTGGCTACGCAGTCGCATACCTTTTTCGCAGACTTTGGATCTAAGGAGCAGGAGTAAGCAGAATGGGACCATTTGTACCTGATCCGATTTCTCCGGAACTGAATTTTGTTATCGCGCTGATTATCGGAATTGCCTTTGGTTTTGTGCTCGAGCAGGCCGGTTTCTCCTCGTCGCGAAAGCTCGCAGGAGTCTTTTACGGGTACGATTTCACAGTGTTGAGAGTATTCTTTTCCGCCGCCGTCACGGCTATGGGCGGGATAATGCTGCTCAATTTTTTCGGGCTCTTGGATACGGAGGCCATATACATAAATCCACTGTGGCTTTGGCCTGCTATAGTCGGCGGAGCCATTATGGGCGTTGGGTTTATCCTTGGCGGCTACTGCCCAGGCACAAGCATTTGCGCTGCGGCAATCGGGAAAATCGACGCGCTCTTCTTTGTCGGCGGACTGTTCATCGGTGTGTTATTCTTTGCGGAGATGTTTCCGGCCTGGGAGAGATTCCACGAATCCTCAGCACTCGGTCCGGTGAAAGTGTACGATTCGCTTGGCCTTCCGGCGGGATGGTTTGCCTTTGCGCTGATTGTCGTAGCGGTGTCTGCTTTTGCCGTAACCAGCCGGATCGAGAAGCGAGTGAATCGGCAAGCTCCCGCGAACAACTTCAGATTCAGAAAGCACTTGACCGTTGCAGTTGTGACAATATTCGCGGGTGCAGTTTTTATATCGCTTCCGGATCGAAAGTCGAGAACAATTGCCATGGCTTCCTCATTGGAGCACCTTGAGGCCTGCGAAACCAGTTACATGAGTTCAGACGAGCTTGCGTTTCGAATCGTTGACAAAGACCCGAGTATGCAGATTGTCGATGTCAGCGACTCGTTGGCATATAATCAATTCTCATTGCCGGGATCTGTCAATCTGCAGATTCACGAGTTATTCAGCAAGGAATGGAACACCCTGTTCGCCCGCCGGCACGTCCGCAAGATATTAGTTGCAGAGAACGAACAAGATGCAGTAATAGCGTACCATGTCCTTGACGAAATCGGTTATCGCAATCTTTCCGTGCTTGAGGGGGGGCTACCGCATTTCCGAAGTCTGATTCTTAACAGGGAAGGCGCGGTATTGAGACAGGACAGTGTAAACTCAGTTGTACGGGAATTCCGGCAAGAAGCGGGCACAGCAATTCATGCCATGATTGAAGCGCAACGAGACAGGCCAAAAGAACCCGACAAGAAACCCAGGAAGATTACCGGCGGTTGCTGAGCATCACAACACGATTAACAAGCAAGAGCCTGCGATGCGCAGGCTCTTTTCACTTCGATGGAGACATGGCACAAACAGTCGTCACGTCATACAAAAGCCTTTACAATCTCACGATGCAGCGAGTCAAGATCGCTGTAGGCCTTGTTAATCTCATCAATTTTCTCCTGCAATTTCCTCATCAACTGCCTCTTCTCCAGTCCATTCCTGAAAATCAGCAGCAAGTCGCTGTTATCCCAGGGTTTTTCGATATACTGAAACAAACCTACTTCATTTATTGCTTTGATCGCATTCTCCTTATCCGCATAGCCCGTCAGCAGGATTCTGGGAACATCGGGACGCAGCTGCCGCACTTTTGCGAGAAAGGAGATTCCATCCATTTCCGGCATAAGGAAATCGGACACGACCAAACTAATATCAGTGGATGAAGCAATGAATTCAAGCGCCTGCGAAGCAGAGCGAAACGGAACACAAGTGTAATCAGTTTCGAGATCAATTAAAGACCGAATGCTGGTGAGCACCATTTCTTCATCGTCGACAAGTACAATAATTTGCGGATTGGTTTTCTCAGACATGTATTCTCCGTTACTAAGCAGCAAATGCGAAATGATTTCTAACCAACCAAGCTTCGCAGCTTGGCGGCCATTACCTTCAAAATCCCTTCAGAAATCCTGGAATGATCAGACAAGAGATCAAGGAAGTCATCCTTCCCAATTCTCAAGACCGCGCAATCTTCCAGTACTGTGGCGGTAACAATTCTTCTTTCATTATCGAACAGCGCCCATGTCCCGAATGCATCCCGTGCCTTCGCGATCATAACGTCCGCGCCGCCTCTGTGCAGGCGCACAGCGCCATCAAGAACCAGGTACATCGAATCCGATACATCCCCTTCAGAATAGATGACGGTACCCGCTTGCAGATTTTGTTCCTCGGCAATCATAGCAATGTAGGCAAGATCCTCCAAAGGAATACGAGCGAAGAGATCAATGTCCTGAAGAAAGACAACCTTTTCAACTGTTGTAATCATTTAGTGAACCTCACCGAATCGCCGTCAAAGCAGAATTTTCACGATTCCTGAGTGCTGCCTCCCGCACCATAAAGTGACCGTGAGTTTCGAATTCGGAGACATCCATTTCACAACTGAGGTCCAAAGATCTTCGGCAGACGTGCAACGCAACAGCTCGAAGCCAATCGTCATCACCTTGAAGCAGTGCTGAGAGCGCCTCGCCTTCCGAGGTAATGTGTATTCCAAAAACGCGCTTCCCAAGTTCGGCTAGATCGGCAGGAGACGAGTACTCAATTATTGGCGCTAAAACCGAGTAGACCTGCGGTCTGATAACAAGCTCAAGCAACTCAATCGCATTCGCGCGCTGGTCAGGCGCACTTCCGCTGATGCAGAGGTACGCATGATACATATCCTTCGGTGAATGTCTCAAGCCAAGCAATCGAAAAACGCGCTCCAAACTGTCGGCTAATCGCTCTTCTACGGCGCGTTTCAGTAGCATCCGGAAGGCGATAGTATCCGGGTCGGGTTCCGGGAGGGAGGATTGCAACGCGTTTCCATCCACACAATTATGTACTTGCAGGAGACGATAGTAGTTCCCGATCTCATTCCAAACAACTGGCATGAGAATTTTCGATTTCAACCGAAAGCGGGCGTCGCGGCTCCTCATTTTGTTCAGCGATCTCAGCACTTCGAATCGCAAGCGCGCATTCCTGATGTTGAGACTATCGGAGAGCAACGTAAAGCTCTTATCTGTCCCAATCATGAATAGAATTCTTGGGATCTCCAGTCTGATACTATATTTGCAGTCGCCGTCATTAAGCAGAAAGGCAAGCCGTTCGGAAACCAGGTCACCGTAGCCTGCGATTGCCTCGCGAATCCTTTGCCGTAGCTGTCTATTCTCCAAATGCGGCAATAGAGTATCGAGGAATCCGGTATTACCGGACCTGCCCGCACTAAGTGCGGCAAATGCGACTATATCCGGAGAACTCGCACGAAGGAGAGTCTTAGTACAGTCTTCCAGCTCCGGTTGAGGAGCAATGCTTAACGCTTCCGCCAGCGCCTTTGTTACAGTTAAATCTGCCGGATTCATGCTTATCTGACGGCACAAATCCTCAAGCAGGCGCTTGAAATCTACACTAGCATTAAACCCGCCGTCTCCGACCCACTCCCTCGCCGCCGCCACGATGGCCGCAGCCCTAACCATATCACTCTCAGCGCTCAAGAAAGCCTCCGTCATCGCCTGCTTATCATCAGACCGCCGAAGCAGATATCTTGTTGCAGCTACACGCACGGCAGGGTGATTATGATACAGATGCTTATGCGCTCTCAAAGAAAGATCAACATCCGGAAGCGACCGGGCAATACGATACACAGACCGGAGAACATCAGAAGAAGAGGAATCCAGAAGGCGCTCAAGATGAAACGGCAAGCGAGCATCTCTCATGTTCTCCAGGTAACTTAGAGCCATCAAGATCTGTCTATCGTTCGTTCCTCCAAGCAACTCGATCAGCTGATCCGCACGCATGGAGGAATAGATCTCATAGGAAATGTCCTCCGGCCGTATCGTGCGTCTTTCAATCGCCTGGCGAAACGCGTCCAAGTACTCTGATTTGGTGCGGGCCACCAATACGATCCACAATGCCGCAAACACGAGGATTACAATTCCAAGAGTACGAACATCGGCAAGTCCAATCACTACAAGAAGCAGGATAACCAATCCGGCCAGACCTGTTGCAAAGTTGTCAACAGCGACATCAATCAACGCCTTAACCTGATTTTTCAGCCTGGCAGGCACCGGCAATCCAAGTAATTCAAGAGCTGACTTGTGCAAAGACTGTTTCAAGCCTCCTTCACCAACTTTCAAGGAGGTCGCCGCCCAGAGCGTTGGGAACAGCACCGCGGTTGCCGAGCCGGCAGTTACTAATGCAGGCAGGAACATTAACGACGTGTTTACTCCGTACCTCTTCAGTAAAAAACCGGTTACAAAGACCTGAAAGAGAAGCGAGACAATACTCAGGTTTGAAAGCCAGAATCCGAAGAATGAAGCAAGTTGATCAGAACCGGTTATTGACCGGGAAGCGACGACACTGAATTGATAGTCGATAAGCGTACCTACCAGGACGCCGGTACCGGCAATCGCACCGATATAGACGACGAGTCGGGATTGCAGCAGAAGTCTCCAAGGACTTGACTCCAGCTGAAATGCCTTCTGCCGCTCTTCACGCCTCATGCGGTCGGCATATGCAATTCGCGCACTCCATCGCCACACAATGTACTGGAGCAGAAGGCACATGGCAAGGAATAAATAGCAAAGATGAAGCATGCCGTGTGTGTGAAGCGCAGGAGCAAAAGTAGACGTCAAGTAGCCGCCGAGGATCCCGCCGGCAATTGCCCCGGAACCGATAATGCCAAACAACCGCTTCGCTTCACGAGCATTGAATACGTAATTAGCGAGAAGCCAAAATTGTGTGGTTACGATCAAACCGAAGGCGGAAACCCAAACATAGAACGAGTAAATCAACCAATGCGCATGATATCCGTTCGAAAGGGCGAACCAGAAAAGCAACAGGAATGCGATTGACACAAGGAGTGTCGCGGTGATCAGGCGGTTCAAGCGAAGACGCTTAGAGGCGCCGCTGTAAAGCACAACAAATGCGGGAGTGGCAATCGCAATCAGCAGATAGACGTAGGGCAGCTTCTCTGGTCCCAGCTCAGACAGGAAAAGCGCAGCGCGAACCGGCTTCACAATTGTCAGTGATGCAATCAGAAGAAAGCTGTAAACAAACATCAGCGCCGTCCGAGCTTCCTCCCCGGGCCGTACATTTAAGAGCTTTCTTAAAATGACTACCATGGATACTTAGTCGGATTGAATCAGCTTGCCGAGAGATCATTGAAACGCCGACCGGCATAGAGGACGGCAATAATCCAAACAGCGACCAGGGCAATAGTAAGGAGCGAGAGATAGCGAATGCTCTCAAATTCGACAAACAGTGAGGTTACAACGAGGCTAACTCCGACTGCAAGGGACTTGGCGAACCTCTGAATGAACATATCAATGAACGCTTTGGCCTTATATTTCTCGGCTGTCGAAGCAGGTACGTACAGCGTTTCCTTGGCCGACTGATTTATCGAATAGCTGAAGCCATTGTCGATTGTGTTTAATGAACTGCCAATCCAGAGCGCAGGCAAGATCAGAAATGCGAGCGAACCAGTGAATATGGCGATCGGCAATACAAGCAGGGCGGTAGTTAATCCGAGACGAGTCATGATAAGACTTGTCAAGAAAAGCTGGACGATCATCGACACCCAATTCGTCACCGCAAAGACCAAAGAAAACTGCCTCCCAATGTCGTCGCCATCCAGATAGTGCGAAATCGTTGCAGTGAACTGGAAGTCCAAAAGGGTGGATACAAGCTCATATATTCCAACGACCGCCGCTATGGAGAATAGATAGCGCGACTTGAAAACTAACTGAGCGCCTTCTGTCGCAGGGTTGCCGGATACTTCCGGCTTGCCGCCCTCTGAATTTGATTCGGTTTCACCGCGCCTGCCGACAATGCGACCCGCCAGCATTGCCAGCAAGGAAACTACAGTAGCAAGGGCGAAGCATACCCACATCCAGTCGCTTCTGTTCAAGTCATCAATCCACACTCTGACAACGCTTGCACCGAAGACTCCTCCGGCAACTCCTCCCAACCCGATGAGGCCGTACAGTCTCTTTGCTTCTGCAGGAGTAACACTGTCATTCAGGAAGACAAAGAAAGTTGCGACCATTAGAGTGCTGTACAAATCACCAAACAAGTAAAAAGTCCAGACCGTAACGTCTGATGGGCTGATGATCAGGGGCGCATAGAGTGCATATCCGGCAAGGAAGAATGCGCTAAAGCAGTACGTCAATTGCTGCCGGCGGAAACGATTACTAAGCCAGGAAAACACGATGACGGCCAGAACGGCAACTACCATGTTCAGAACTTTCGCGACAAGCTCTGCCTGTGACGCAGTCATGTGCCAGTCGAACATAGTGAAACCGGCAGAGTCATAATACTGAATGAACAATGCCTTCTTAATCGGCTTGAGGATCCAGAAACTCGTTATGACAAGAAAGAAATAGCCGAACATGAGCAAGGCGAGAGCAAGCTCACTTCGCCTGATATCAAGTACTGCGCCAAAAGGGTTGTTGTTCACGCGAAAGTGTCTTGCGTTACCTGCTATGATCTACGCTGGACCCCGACGATAACCAGCGAGTCTCCAGTTCGTTCCAGATGAACTAACACAGATGAGTTCCAACTCCCGCCTCGACGCACTTGCAATTCAATTGTCAATTGGTCGTCAGACGACTCGAATGAGGGGAATTGTGATTTGTCAATCTCCAGATCGGTGCCAATGGTCTGCCAACCAGATAGTTGGCGGCCATTCATGTGCATTCTGTACCGGTAATCCGGTGGCGAGTCGTATTGAAGACCGGCTGATACCGCGAGATCCGTAAAATGCAGACCACTTTCAGAGAGTCGGAAGTGATCAAGCGGCGACAGTCGGTTAAACCAATACCGGCACACAATAGCTCGCCGTTCCATGAGAGTTTGAACGAGATAATCCTCGGCAGCCTTATCAGAATAATGGGCAGTCTGAACAGCGGCTCGAACTTGCGGCTCGGTAAAGGAGGCCACAATCTTTGCCCCCCAGAAGGCATCACGCGGAGTATAATACTCAAATGCGCGGGTCGGAAAAATAAATTTGAAGCTCTTGGGATGAAAGTTCCTTGAACAAAAGCGTCCGACTTCCGGAAACGCCACGGCCTCCTGGTAATCCCGCGGACGGCGAACCAAGCCGAGCTCCAGTGACTTGTTCAACATGTGGATGGGGTCCATGTAAGGTTCGGTTCCTCGATCCGCCGGCTTAGCACCGTTTGGATGGCTCCCCAGTGACGCGCCAAAGTCAATAAGGTAGTGTCGAACGTAATTTCCACTGTCAGTTTCGACAAAGCCATCGAGAAAGTTGCTGACGTTTGTATCGTAATGGCCGAGCCAGGCGAATATGACGCGCATACCACGCAGCTCTCGCCGGTGTTCATGGGGCACAATGTCGTTCGGATCGTCGTGCCTCGTTCCCTTGAACAAGAACGGGCCAATTGGCTTTCCATCTATATACTTACTCGCCATTCCTTGGACTTTGCCGTCCTGAGTCAGCTCAACTCGCGCAAGGATGTCCGCCAAATCCTGCGATGTCATCACGCGATTCTTGCCATCTTTGCCAGTAAACTTGACGTTTTCACCAATTCTTAGAATAGCGGGGTCAAAAGTGACGAGAAAGTTCTCCGGGACGTTGTAGCCTGCGGTGTACAATAACTTTGTCACGATAACATCGGTCGTACTATTGAGGCCGCTGCTGCCGGGCGGATCAAACTTTATGACATAAGAGTCACCGCGCGAGTCTCGAATTGTAAAGCCTGGCGTAACACCGACAGTTTTGGCGCGAATAATCGTCCAGCCTTGAGATTGATCCGGTCCATTGACAGTATTGGGTCCGCGTGCTACTTCGGCGGGAGAAAGGGGAGCAACAAAATTCCGGTTCGTAAACCAGCTGGAGTTTCTAACTTCATCAAAGGCATCTGCATTCATCGCTTCTTTCGGAATTCCGAGGGCTTTCCTGAACCACCTACTTATATCAAAGAGATCCGCTCCAGGTTGAACCATTTGCCGCTTGTAACCATCCCATAAGATATGAGTCTCAGTATCTTCCGGACACACTGGTAAGTGTGCGCGGTCATCCGGCAATGGTGTCGGAGGAATAAACCTCGTTGTGGTGGCGCAGCCTGCAATGCCGAGACCGATGCTGATGAACCACAGAATCAATATGAAGTTGCCGATTCGCAGAATCATGGGGTGTTCAGCGAAAAATAGAAGCGCATCGCTTCGGATGAGAAGGCAAGTTCGGTTTTCGCAATCAAACCAGTTGTATTGTAGAAACGAAATCCCCCTCCGTATCCAATTTGCCAGTCTGACAACGCCACTTCTTCGATAATATCGTGGGATACTTGTCCACCATCAACGAATACTACCGCATCCACGGCTTTATGCCACGGAATCCAAATCGGATAACGATACTCTGCAGATGCCAAAAAGAAGTCATTGTCGCGAAATCTGCCTCGTGAGAATCCCCGAATTGTTCCATAGCTGCCAATTTCAGCGAGATGATAGAATGGAATATCCGATCCCTCGATCCCCTGCGTCATTTCCGCAGCACTTCGCAATGCGAGAATGCGATCGCGGAATAAATGAATATGCTGAGTCAAGTCAGCAGAGGTTTTCCAGAAGCTTAATTCATCATTATGAATATCATTGAAAAGCGACGCGCTGAAGACGCCGATCCTGCCCGTGCTTGGGTGAGCAGAATCGTTTGTGTCATCATATCGCAAACGGAACTCGGTTCCTTGAAGGCGCGTGTCATCCTTCAATCCGGGCAAAGTGTTTTCAGAATAGACGTCAGAAATCGGACGGGAACCGTGATCTCGGCCGTCGAAGACACTGGTGTTACTCATTCCGATTTCTATGCTTGCCCGGACGAATTCATGAATATCCCTTTGCAGCGACAACTCGAATAAAACGTCTTCCGCCGAATAGGAAAGTCTATCACTTTCTCTTGCACGTGGACTCTTGCCGTAGAACGACTCAGCAGTTAGCGAGCGATATCTTAGCATCAGGCCGGATTCGACACCATGTCCAAGCGAAATCTCTTCCCATGCGATGGAATAAAGTTGTCTGGCATCTACCCACGAGGATGCGGTCAGGACAAGCTTCGCAGAATCGCCAAGATAATCGTTTTTCGTATAACGAAGCCCGGCGCCGGTTCGAGGAGCGTAGACAGGCAGGAGGCCAGCCCGGCGGAAAAGGCTGCTTGCCCTCTGCATGAAGCCGGTGTCGTCCAAATAGACACCTGCGTAGCCAAGACCGAGAACCGTATAACGAACGGGGGAATAAGCCAGTTGTCCAGGAAAAGAGACGATTCGTTCCAGGACTGTGCGGGACGGCAGCGGTTTTGCAAAGCTCCGACTCGAATCAGCAGGCGCCGAAAGCGCGCTATTGGCAGCGAAAACAAGCAGTGTGAACGCAAACAACTCGCGCCAGAACTTGAATCCAACACAAGTTTGCACTCCCCGGTTATTGGCAACAGGCATTCGGTTCGCTTTGCTCAATGGGTAAGTTTATTGTGAAAGTCGTTCCCTTGTCCACTTCACTCTGAACTCGGATCGTTCCGCCATGAGCCTGAACAATTGATTTCACAATGAACAGCCCAAGTCCGGTTCCGACTCCCGCTTGTTTGGTCGTGAAACCGGGTTCGAAAATCTTCTCAATGTGCTCAGGCGAGATTCCCTTGCCCGTATCAGTGAAGTCTATTCTGATGCAACCATCTTCAACTCCTGTTGTGATGCTGATTTCGCCGCCGTTTTCCATTGCCTGACGAGAGTTGACGAGAAGATTAAGGAACACCTGGTTCAGCTGTCCGGGATAGCAAAGGATATCGGGAACTTTGCCGAAATGCTTTGCAATTTTGATATTGTGTTTAATTTCATGCTCGATCAGAGTCAGCGTGTCTTCAATGCCGTCATGAATATTCGCTATTGTTCGCTCCGCTTCATCCACTCTTGCGAAACTTCGCAGTCGGCGCACAATGCCGGTAACGCGCAGAGTCCCGTTTGTGATGACACGATTTGCATCGTCGATTATTGCGAGTGTCGCGGCGATCTTGGGATCATCTAAGAGCGCACTGTTAGCTCCGTCGCATGTCAAGTTGCACTTAAGCCGTTCGAGCGCCTTTACAAGAGTCGCGTGCATGCTGCCAAGCGCGCCAATCGGAGAGTTTATCTCATGTGCAACACCGGCGACGAGCATTCCGATGGTTGCCATCTTCTCCGAGTGTATCAGCTGCTTCTGAGTCTGCTGAAGCTGGGCACGAACGGCGTCAAGTTCAGACTTTAGCCTGCTGATTTCGTCGTTTGATTCTTTCTCTTGCAAGTTGTCCATTTTAACCAGTTTTGAGGCAAAGCTAATTCTGAGCCCTACAGCCGCCAGACGCACTTGAGGGCACTTCGGCTGAGAAACTCTGGCCAATCAATTTGTGGCGGTCGACCAGACATCAAAATAAGAAGATAAACTCAAAATATCCTGTCTAGGCAAACCAAGTTATTAGAAAAAAGGAGGATATGACCCTGCAGGTTGTGCAGAAAGTGCGGTCCGCAAAGTAAACATATTGAAAAAACATAACTTAAATTGTCACCTCCGAGCTGTTTCACACAATTCTAATTCAGTGAAGCTATTGAATCTATGCAAAATCCACCGTAAATAGTGTCTGAAAAGAGCCGTATCACCCAAATCCCAATCTTCCAGAAGAGTTGAAGTTCCGTACCATCACCGGCTTTGCCATTTGTCTATTCATTTCGCTGATATCGGCACATGCCGGTGAATTTACACCCGCGGGGAGCGTGCCGTCTCCGTTGGCCATTACCCAGGTATCCGGCGGCCCGACTCCAGACAGCAGCGGATCTCGGCCAAGACCATACGGGCACCCGGTGTTTGGAAAGACTGTTTTCTCGCGTAAGATATTGAAAGATATAGAATTCGTAGGCAGGACCGGTTTATCGGATGCGGTATGGCTTTATTCTTCACCAGCGCGGCTTAGTCCAAAGTCTCTTAAATACCTTGCCGGAATAGTCGCTATTGGCGCAGGCATATACTGTCTCGATGATGAGATTACTAACGGAATCCATCGAAACAAGGACCACTGGATAGTGGAACCTTTCCATGAAGCAGGCGAGTTTCTGGAGCCAATTGGCCGGCAAGGTACGATGAACAAATACATTTTTGGAGCTGCGGCTCTTTCTTATCTTGTCGGATTCGAGAGGATGGCGCGGATGAGCGCGGAAATCCTTGAGAGTTACTTGATTGCCGGGCCGCCAAAAGTGCTGGTGAACAGGATAACGGGACGGCCTCGTCCTCTTGAAGGGTATTCCTCCACTCATTGGGATTTTTTTGAACCCGGTCAATCCTTCTTTTCCGGGCACTCATCGCACGCGTTCCAAATCGCACGCGTCATGGATGAGCACATTCACTCTGTGCCGGTTGACATTCTTATCTATCTCTGTGCGGCGTCAGTGGCCTTGCAGAGAATTGATTCACGCTGGCATTGGGCATCTGATGTTTGGGTCGGCAGCGCCTACGGTTATGCAGTAGCCGATGCGCTGGTCGGCAGACACGCGGCAAACTGGAAAGTTCAGCCATTTAGTGGTGGTCCCGGCTCCTCGTCAGGGCTGTCTTTCTCCATAAATTTCTGATCATTTAATCATTTCAGCAGAGCATCCGACATGGCGGTACTCAAGACTTTTGGTCATTCAAGAACTTATTACATAGTCCTGATTCGTCAGGCCTTAGCTGTATCTATGGCCTGCCTGTTCAGTCTGTTCTTGTCGGTGCAATCGGCACCAGCACAAACGCAAGGTTTGTACGTCAATGGCTTTGCAAGTCAGGGTTTTGTGACGACTTCAGCGAACCAATTGCTCGTAGACCGGTCTGAGAAAGGCAGCTTCGAATACAATGAAGTTGGCACAACTGTTTTGGCGACACCGACGGACAAGCTGCGGGTCGGCATTCAATTTCTGGCGCGAGATCTCGGACTCGAAGGAAACAACCAGGTCTTCATCGATTGGGCGGGCGGTGACTATCAGTGGCAAGACTATCTTGGTGCGCGTGTTGGCAAGATCAAGCTGCCGCTGGGATTCCATAATCAAGGCCGGGATATTGACATGCTCCGCACGAGTGTGCTATTGCCGCAATGTGTTTACAACGAAGGGCTTCGCGACTTTGTTCTTGCCCACGAAGGCATGAGCCTGTACGGAAATGTTCCTCTGCACAACACCGGTTACTTCGACTATGAAGTGTGGTGCGGCACTTTGAACATTCCAAATCCGCGGAGTGGTTTCTGGGGCGGAAGTTTTGAACTTGGCGGTTTCAATTCTGCACCGGCAGTGGCGCAGGAAGTTTTGATGGAATATGGAGCAGACTCTTCAACCATTGCAGTTGAATACCTCGGGTCTCAGAATGAAAAAGTCCTGTTTCCTGTTGTGTACGGCGGAGCTTTCACATGGTCACCTCCCATTCCCGGCCTGCGGCTGGGTACGACTGCAATCGTGGGTGAATTCGAACTTTCCAGCAGATGGCAGTATGCGGTATCGCTCGTAGACTCAAACGGAAATCCACGCGAATTTACGAGGCAGGTTAACTATGAGGACGAGTTTGACATAAATCAATTGCTTACATTTTCGGCTGAATACGCGTGGAGGTGCGTTACACTGAGTGGTGAGTTCAATTCAAATCTCATGAATGAAGGACATTCCGGCTCATCCAGAGAAGAAGGCCTTTACGGGATGGTGAATTGCCGCACAAACAAGTGGCTGACGTGCGGAATGTACTACGGAGTTTATTATGCGCGGGCAGATGATCGTGAGGGGGAATTCGCCAAGCTGCGCGGTTGGCCGGATTACGTTGCCTGGGAGAAGGATTTGGCTTTGAGCACGAGATTTGAATTGAATACTAACTGGATGGTGAAGGCCGAGTATCATTATATTGACGGCGTCGCCTTGCGCGAGGGAATGGCAATTCATGAAGGAGTCGTGAGTGGCGATCTTGAGCGGTATTGGCACGCTCTGCTCCTGAAAACCACGGTACATTTCTGATGCACGCTTTGAGATTAACAATTCTCCTGGCGCTATTGCTTACTACTCTTTCGGGCGCATGGGCGGCGGAGATATATATTCTTGCAAACACCGGTGTGCCCGATAAGACGCTCGAGAAGGCATCTCTTGAGCGCATCTACCTGGGCAAGAAGTCGCAATGGTCAAACGGTACGAGAATTGTTCCTGTCGTTCTGAAGTCGGGTTCCACTCACACTGCTTTCGTGAAGCGGTTCCTTGACCGGGACGTATCACAATTCTCAACTTACTGGAAGCAAGCGGTGTTCACGGGGCGAGGCATGCCGCCGAAGGCTTTCGACACCGAGGCCGAAATTGTAGATTACATCAGCTCAACGCCCGGTGCCATAGGTTATACTTCATTCATACCTTCCACCAAACCAGTGATACGAATCACCATCAAGTGAAGCAAAGCATCCACGTCACATTTTAGTCGACACATGAGATTCACTCACAAAATCATGTCAATGCCGTTGCTTGCCGCAATGGCATTTATCGTCATATACGGCATATCGTATTTGCAGGCCGACCGAAACGCAAAGCTTGCCGACAAAATCGAGCTTGAGGCCTTTCCCGCAGTTCGGCTGAGCAACGAACTGAACAGCCTTACCATGCAGATGCGGCACATCTTTCAAACGGCTATTGTCTTGCAGGATGCCGATATGATTCTCGAAGCGGATCAGCTGCGCGACCGCGTGCTCGCGTTGGAAGACTCGGTGAGACAACTTCTGCCGGATCAATCCCGGCTAATATATGAGACTCATGAAGCATTCATTCGCTATTTTGATCTAGCAAGATCGCTCACGATGCAGTTCATAGCAAGCGATCTCCACGAGGAGCTGTATCCGAAAGTCGCGGAGATGAACGGTCGCTATGAAAAGCTTACAAGTCTGCACATCGAACTTGGCAATCGGCTCGAAAGCGGCATGGAGTTGGCTTTTGAGAATGCGCGGCAATCCCGTGTTGTTTCTCAGCGCAACATGCGCCTTGCCATCATTCTATGTCTCAGCATGCTTGTCTTCATTACGATAGGACTGATAAGTTCCGTGCTCCGACCATTGCGGAGAATCACAGCCGTAACAAAATCCATCGCCCACGGAAGACTCGACGCGGTGCTTGACTATGAGTCCACAGATGAACTCGGTCGGCTTGCAGACAGTGTGCGTCGCATGCAGCAAGCTCTGATCGCGGACATCGCCGAACGAGAGCGCGTGGAGACAGCCCTCCGTGAAAGTGAGGAGCGGTATCGCGGCATATTTGAGCACGCGACCGCAGGTATTATTCGATCAACACCGGAAGGTCGAGTTATCACCGCAAACCCGGCGCTCGTTAAGATGTTAGGCTATGACTCAGATGATCAGGCAAAAGAGACAGTCACGGACATCGGAGCGCAAGTATATCGAAATCCGCAAGATCGTGTTCAAGTTATGCAAACACTAGCGACGTACGGGCAGCTGACCGGCGAGTACTGCTTTCGGAGACGTGACGATTCCGAGTTTTTTGTACAAATGAGTCTGTGGGCAGAACGCGGGGAGGATGGCTCCGTCAAGGCAATCGAAGGGATAGTCACGGACATAACGGATCGGAAGGCAACTGAAAACGCTCTCAAGAAGGCGATGGAGGACCTTGAAAGTTCCTATGCGTTGCTCGAAAGGTCAAATGAGGATCTAAGCAGGGCGAATCTCGAACTCCGAAAGACTCAAGCGCAATTGGTTCAGTCGGAAAAAATGGCGGCCATGGGCCGCTTTGTGGCCGGGATGTCGCACGAATTCAATAATCCGATCGCGGCTGTGCAAAGTTCAAGCATGAATATACAGACATGTGTAAGCAAGCTTTCCGAGACTATCAATGAATTGCCGGAGTCGCAGAGCAGCGAAAGGATTGGAAAATTGCTCGAAATTCTCCTTCAAAACCAGGGAGTTGTTGCCGAGGGGGCAAACCGTGTTGCCCGCATAGTATCGAAAATGAAGAGCTTTGTCAGGTTGGACGAAGCGGACAGGCAAAGCCTTGATATTCACAGAAGCATTGAGGATGCATTATCTGTCTTTGAGCAGGAGCGAAAGCCCGGGATTGAGGTGGTGAAAGAATTCCAGCCGCTGCCGAGAATACACTGCTACCCCGCAAAATTGAATCAAATGTTCCTGCAGCTTTTGAGCAATGCGAACAATGCAATTCCAGTGACTGGAAAAATTATCATTCGGACATATTTGAAAAATGATGAGATTGTGGTTGAGGTGTCAGACAATGGAATTGGCATTCCAAAGGATCGAATGGCAAGAATTTTTGATCCCGGCTATACGACTTGGGGTGTTGGAGTGGGAGTTGGATTGGGACTAACAATTGCTCATCAAATTGTTCAAGAGCATGGGGGAGATATTCAAGTAGAGTCGGCTACCGATAAGGGG
This sequence comes from bacterium, assembly GCA_013360195.1. Lineage (NCBI taxonomy): Bacteria > bacterium. Next base: position 3,112 of record JABWCQ010000016.1, on the reverse strand, counting down.
ACGGTCTTCAGAGTATTCCTGCCCGCAAATTTCAGTTAGAGAAATACTGAGCGGAAGGCGCAACTTCACATTGGATTACAATATGAATCGCGGTTACCTCTTCTCGCATGCCGCTGCGGCCATCTGCATTGAACTTGACCTGAATACTCTCGAAGTTCGAGCTCTTGAAGCGGGTGAGGTTCGCGTTTTGTTTAAGAGCATCTTCATTATGCTCTGCATCATTATACTGCTGCTCGCCACGCTCGTGATCTGCCCTGTCTTCAGTGCCAGTTGCAGGATAGGACATACTCGCTTCCGATGTCGCGCGGCGAAGACGGAGGGTGGTGCTCCCTGTTTTTGGCGCGGGTGACTCGCAGCCCAGTGAGCTATGTGGACAAACAGTACTGCAGTACACCCGCCACTGATCGATCAGGACCCATACCAGCGTACTTTAGCACCGTTTCTACCGGAACCGTTGACCTAATTCAATGAAACTCCGGACCGTTGTTTCGTCCGCGGTTGAACTTTGATCGACTTGTAACGACAAATAAGTGCCGGACCGAAGATTGAGGTCGAAGGAAGCGCGCATCCAATTTGAATCGGACTTGTACTTATCCAGCCTGTAGACATACTGCGTTTGACCGTATTCCGCTCGCAACTCGGCATATCGTACAGGTGCCCAGGATGCAGAAACAGACCTCAAATCACCGGTTGAAAACCTGTTGCTGAACCTGTTGAAGCGGACAGAGGCTCCGACCGGATTATGAAGAATCGAGTTTGTGGACAAAGAATAGGACCCGGAAGGATAGAACGTGTCATCCGCAGGATCGCTGCGGTAACTCTGCTGAGCAGCCAGTCTCACGCCGTGCAAGAATGAGAGTTCGATTCCTGCTCGAAGACCGTGTCGGATCGCATCGTCAAACAAGCTGTCCGGTGTCTCGCGGGATTCCCATTCGTGATAGCGAGCGCGGCCATCATATCCGATACTAAGAGTAGTTGACCGGAACGGCACGTACCTGACATTTGCCAGCATATTCGCGAGTGACAGAGCAGAACCTTCTGCATCATGGCGCCAGCCGCGATTGATATTGAAATCGGAACTCTCATAGAGCGAGAATCCGTTGCCAAGGCTCAGCGTGCTTTGCTGATAAATGAACTCACGGCTGAGATTCCCGTAAACGTATTCTCCTGCCATGGCTAGAGTAAACTGGCTACGGCGAACAAAGCTCGCGCTGCGCCGGTGCGTGAGCAGGACTCCACCCTTCGTAGTGCTGAAGTCGGTATTTGATAGATCCGATTGAGCCTGTGCCCCTCCGAATGCCCCAACGGCAAAGCCATTTCCCAGTCCCACCTCGCCATACGCTCCATCGAGGTACCCAATCCCGGCCACAGATCCAGCCTGAATGCGACCAAAACTGGCGCGCCACCGCTGTTCCGTAGACTCGAAAGAAAGGCCAGCTTCGTACAAGCGATGTTGCCATATCTTGCCATTTGGATTAGTGCGTTGCCGCCCGCGATACTTCAAGCTTAACGAGGAATTGTTTGTGATGACGCCTGGAATGGTTGACCTAAGAGTCGCGCCTGGATTCACTTCCGTGCTAGAGTTGTCCTGATAAATGTCCGTTTGGAAACTTACGCGTCCTGTGAATCTGCCGTGCGGCTTTCGTTGCCTTGAAACGAGCCGACCTGCATCATTTGTGTTTGAATGCATGGGCGAGTGAGCTGCTGCCGGAAAGTTGCGGTTTTCAGAATCCATTAGCAAAATAATCGCCCGATCCCCGGGCAGAGCAACAACACCCTCTGCCGTAAGAGTCGCCACGCAAGTTGAGTCAGCCGTCGCTGCGACGGTGATTTCCCCGACGAGACTTTCGCCGCGGTATAACAGTCCATTAAGACCGTTTTCAACACCTTGCGCACGCCCTGCATTCAAGTAGAGCGTTTTCCACGCGACATAGGTTACACGCGCAGCAACTTCCCCTGCGCGCAAGGGCGTGGCGCCGCACAACAATAGGATCGCGACAAGACCCCAGTATGTGAAAGAAGTGCGCGTCATTTCAGCTTCGGCATACCGGGGAATTGTGGCGGATACTGAAGACTGCGGCCATCAGGATGGCAACTGTAACATGCGCTGCTCAGCCATACGTAGCCGTTCACGTCGCTGTGCTCGTCATCGGCCTCCGATTGCCGGTGTTCATGGCAATGCGTGCAACTGAAGTCCGCGAAGTCGCCGTTGCGATGACATTCCCAACAGGTGTTCCACTCGTTTCGATGTGCGCCTGAATTAATGGGGAAAAGCGGCGTGTGATTAAACGTCGAAGTCCAGTTTGACGTTGTGTGGCAATCATCGCAGGTTGTTGGATACTGATCCGCTTGGTGATCGGGATCGGCCGAGCCGTTGTAGTCGGCCAGATGGCAATCAAAACAGAAAGTCGTAAGACCGTCATAGATTCCACCGGAGTGGCACTGATTGCAGTTTGCCGTGAGATGCGCGCCGGTCAACGGGAACGACGTGTTGTTATGATTAAACGTTGCATCCCAGTTGGACGTCGTGTGACAGGTCTGACAGGTGGTTGGGAACTGCGCAGCTTCGTGATCCGGCTCGGGTCCGTCATACTGACCTGACGCATGGCATTGATTACACGTCGCAGAAATGTGCTGCCCGGTCAACGGGAACGACGTATTGTTATGATTAAATGTTGCATCCCAGTTGGACGTCGTGTGACAGGTCTGGCAGGTGGTCGGGAACTGCGCCGCTTCGTGGTCCGGCTCCGTCGTTGCATTGAAATCGGCCAAGTGGCAACTCACGCAGGTTGTAGGCAGTCCGTCATACTGACCAGACGCATGGCACAGCAAACACGTTGCCTGCACATGCGCGCCGGTCAACGGGAACGACGTATTGTTATGATTAAATGTTGCATCCCAGTTGGACGTCGTGTGACAGGTCTGGCAGGTGGTCGGGAACTGCGCCGCCTCGTGATCCGGATCTTCTGTCCCATTGTAATCGGCCAAATGGCAACTCACGCAGGTTGTAGGCAGTCCGTCATACTGACCTGACGCATGGCATTGATTACACGTCGCAGAAATGTGCTGCCCGGTCAACGGGAACGACGTATTGTTATGATTAAATGTTGCA